>JAFACJ010000865.1 GCA_023425615.1 Actinomycetes bacterium | reverse complement strand
GGCCCTGGGCGACCGGGTCCATGAGTACGGCCCCGGGCAGTACCTGGTCGCGTCCGTCGACCTGCCCGTCACCGGACAGTTCACCCAGGCCGACCCTGAACGGCCCGCGCTCGGGTTCGGCCTCGTGCTGGAACCGTCCGCCGTCGCCGAACTGCTGCTGCAGGCCGAGCCCGCGGACACCCCCCGCGCCGCCGGGAGCGCGCCGCCGGGGATCATCGTCAGCGACGCCCCGGCCGCGCTGCTCGACGCGGCGGTCCGGCTGCTGCGCCTGCTCGATGAGCCCCGCGACCGCGCCGTACTGGCGCCTCTCGTCAAACGCGAGATCCTATGGCGCCTGATCACCGGCGAGCAGGGCGCGACGGTGCGCCAGCTCGGCCTGGCCGACAGCAGCCTCAGCCATGTCTCCCGGGCCGTGCGCTGGATCCGCGAGCACTACGCGCAGTCCTTCCGGGTCGAGGACGTGGCACGGCTGTCCGGCATGAGCGTCTCGGCCTTCTACCGCAACTTCCAGGCGGTGACCGCGATGAGTCCCATCCAGTTCCAGAAGCAGATCCGCCTCCAGGAGGCACGGCTGCTCCTGGCCACCCACCCGGGCGACGTCACCGGAGTAGGCCACCGCGTCGGTTATGACAACCCATCACAGTTCAGCCGTGAATACCGCCGCCAGTTCGGCGTGCCCCCCAGCCGGGACGCCGCCCGCCTGCGCCACACCGCGCACACTCCGGCGGACGTTCTCCCCTGAAGAAAGCCTTCCGGCGTCCGCCTGTCCATGATAGGCCAACGTTTTCTTGCTTTCGCCGTCGTGGAGAGTGCTTGCGGAGTACCATCCGCCCGCGCTTCTTCGGCCGGATGTCCGGCGGCGATCACGTAGATCTCATGGGCAATCTCTTTCTGTGTATCTTCTTGTGATTTTCGCAGGTCGTGTTGTCTTGCCAATGGTTCCGGGCCGGCCGCCGCGGCATTCGGTGGTTGACATGGTGATCGTCTTGTGGCCAGGATGTTTCACGTGAGAGTTGCTGTGCCGGGATGGCGGGCGGCTCTTGGGGTACGGCGTCCAGTTTGATGATGTCGAGTGCGGTTTCTTTTTCTCGCACGGGGGCGTTTAAAAAGCGGTCTGGGATTTTATTGCCATGCGCTGATGAATGTGAGAAGCATGAACGGTGTTCGGGCATTTGAGGTTTGGAACGCGACGGGGCATTCGGATTTCCGTGACGCTATCGCCCGTAGGCTGCCGGCCAAGGCCGCGGGGCTCATCGACGGGTGGGAGGCCGCGACATGGACGTTCGACGGACTGCGGGAGCGCGCCGGGAGGCAGAAGGTCAAGGCCATGGTCGGCCTGCCGGACACCGGTGGGGTCCTGAAGGGCGGGCAGGAGTCCTACGAACGGGTGATGGGCTTCGGTGAATTCCTCGACCTGGCGGCCGGTCCGGACCTGGAGGCGCCCTGCTACCTGGGTTATTGCCGTCCCGAAGACCTGATCCCGGGCTATGAGACGGCCCTCGGTTTCGAGGACCTGGCGCCGCCGGACGACGCGGGCACCGACACGCGGCTGTGGATCGGCTCGGCCGGTACCTGTTCGGGGCTGCATTCCGATGTGAAGGACAATATCTTCGCGCAGGTCGCCGGCCGCAAGAAGGTCATTCTCGTTCCGTTCTCCCAGACGCGCTTCGTATATCCCTTCGTGGATAACGTGGTCAACAGCAGGGTCGACCCGGAGAGCTTCTCCGCCGAGGAGTTCCCGGATTTTCTGCGCGCCGACGTCCAATCGACCACGGTCGGTCCCGGTGAGGTGCTGTTTATTCCTCGTGGCTGGTGGCATTATCTCCGGTCGGAGACGCCGTCCATCTCGGTCAACCACTGGTTCGGGCCGCAGATACCGTCCAGGGTGTTCGTGGAACTCATTCTCGGCCTGGGTCCCCGGTACGTCGGACGCACACTGGTCGACCTCGTCAGGTACTCCCTGCTCGGGAAGTCGTACAAGAAGGATTTCTTCTTCACCCCGCCCTCGACGGGAGAACGTCTTTTCAGCCTTCTCAAGTACGGCGACTTCTCCCGGGACAACGACCCCGTCAACGACTGACGTCCCGGCTGCGCGGCCAAGAGCGCTTTTCCTATGTGTTTCGGCAGATGGAGGCATGATGCAGAGTCCGGTGCGCTCGTACAACGAATGGGATCCGCTCGAAGAGGTCATCGTCGGAGTCATCGACGGCGCGGCGGTTCCCGCCTGGGATGTACCGGTCGAAGCGACCATGCCGGCCCGGCAGCGGGAGTTCTTCGAGAACAACGCGGGCGGCGGGTTCCCCCGGGAGTTCGTGGAGAGCGCGGCGAGCGAGCTCGACGCCTTCGCGGCCCTGCTCACCGGGCTCGGCGTCGAGGTGGCAAGGCCGGACGTCGTCGACCAGCGCCGGCCGTTCCTGACCCCGCACTGGGAGAGCCCCGGTGGCCTGTACGGAGCGATGCCCCGCGACCTGCTGCTCGTCGTGGGCGAGACGATCATCGAGAGCCCGATGGCCTGGCGATCTCGGTACTTCGAGGTCAACTCCTATCGGACGCTGCTCACCGACTACTTCGTCAAGGGAGCCAACTGGATCAGCGCTCCCAAGCCGCAGTTGCCGGACGAGTGGTACGACAAGGGCTTCGACCGGCTGCGCCCCTACGAATCGGGCCGCTACGCGACGCTCGAACACGAGCCGACCTTCGACGCCGCGGACTTCATCCGCTGCGGAGCCGACATCTTCGTCCAGCGCAGCCATGTGACGAACCTTCTCGGCATCGAGTGGGCGGCGCGGACGCTCGGACCCGACTACCGCGTGCACATCCTGGACGTCGTCGATTCCGCGCCCATGCACCTCGACGCCTCGTTCATGCCGCTGGCGCCGGGGAAGCTCCTGCTGAACCCGTATCGGGTGAAGGCGCTCCCCCCGATGTTCGACTCGTGGGACGTGCGCTATGCGCCGGAACCCGCGCTGCCTCCGGACCACCTGCTCTACATGTCGAGTTCCTGGGTCAGCATGAACGTGTTCATGGTCGACGAGAAGCGGGTCGTCGTGGCCGCGAACGAGACACCGCTGATCGACATGCTCACCGAGTGGGACTTCGAGGTGCTCGCCGTGGACTTCACCAACGTCATGAGGTTCGGTGGCTGCTTCCACTGCGTGACGTGCGACATCAGACGTTCCGGAGATCTTCAATGCTACTTCTGACGATCGCGTAGAGATCCTCCCTCGCACCACCCTGATACCGATACGGACCGAAGGGGTTTGATGTGACGACGTCTCCTGAGATCGTGCCCGCGCCCGTGCCCGTGGCCGACATAGAGGGACGGGTCGCCGCCCTGTATGACGCCTACGGGCAGCGTAAGGCGATGGGCGAGTCGGCACCCAAGGCCGACCGTCCGCACTACTTCCTGCTCCGTACGTTCGCGGGCGACAACGACCTCCTGCTCATCCTCAACACCAAGCGGTGCAGGTACCAGTGCCATTTCTGCACGCTGCCGCACAAGTCATCGCAGACATGGATCGAAGACCACCAGGTCGTCGCGCAGTTCGCCTACGCGGTGGAGGAGGTGAAGCACGCGCTGAGCATCATCGACCGGGTGTCGCTCAGCAACGAGGGCTCGCTCCTCGACGAGAGCACGATCGGCCGGTCGGCGCTCGACCAGATCATCTCCGGCATCGGCCAGATGCGTCAGGTGCGCCGGATCGAGGTGGAGACACGTCTGGAGTTCGTCACCACCGAACGGCTGCGCCATCTGTCGAACCTCGCCCCCCGTGCCTCCCTGGGGATCCTCACCGGTTTCGAGACCGTCGACGAGCGGATCAGGGACCGGATCCTCAAGAAGCGCGAACCCCTGCCGGCCTTCCTCGCGGGGCTGGACCGGGTGGCGGCGGCCGGACTGAGGCTGACCGCCTACGTCCTGTTCAAGCCGGACCCGGAGATGAGCGACGAGGCGGCCATGGAGGAGAGCCTCGCCTCCATCCGCTACCTCGTCGCCGAGTGCGGCCGGCGTGATCTGCCGCTGTCGATCCGCTTGAACCCGATGTACCGCGCCGAGGGCTCGGCGTGGGAGCGTAAAGCCCGTGAGCTGCCCGACTACAGGCCGCCCCGGCTCACCGACGTGATGCGGGTGGCGGAGACGGCGGCCTCCGAAGGCGTCAGCCTCTATGTGGGGCTGTCCACCGAGGGGCTCTCCGGAGACGACGGAGCCTACCCGTCGCGCGAGGACTACTCGCGGCACCTGATCCGCGCGGTCAAGCTCTTCAACGACCGCAAGATCCAGCGCTTCGACTGGGACCAGATCGGAGGGGCACTTGAGACCGCCCGCTCTTGAGGATCTGGAGCGCCAGGGGATCGCGGTCGTGGTTCCCGGCGGCGTGGTCTTCCACGTTCCGGAGGACTGGCCCGCCGAGGGGGAGGACAGGATCGGCTACGTGTCCATCCTGCGGCTGGTCGAATGCGTTCGGGAAGAGCACTGGCGCCGGACGGTGCTCCCCGAGGCCGGCGACCCGCCCGTGGACAGCATCACCAAGTCCCTGAGCGCGGAGTTCTTCGCGCCGGTGTGCCCGGGGACGCCGGTGCTCGGGCGGTCCAGGGTCACCCGTGGCGGCGCGCGCTCCTACGAACTCACGGTCGACCTGGTCGTGCGGGATACCGGGGAGCCCCTCATGCGAGCGGTGCTGGTCGGTGTCTTCTACGACGCGGACGCGGGACGTTCGACCGTCCCCCCGGAGGCAGTGGCCGCGTCCCTGCGCGTCGATCTCTGAATGAGGGACGGATCCTTGATCGGAACGCTCCCGGACACCGCGGTCTCAGAGCCTGCCGGAGGCGGCGTCGAGGAACTGGATCTCGGCGAGCCGGCGATAGGGCGGGCTGGTATCGAGCAGCTCCGTGTGGGAGCCGGTCGCCACCACCCGGCCCGCCTCCATGTAGATGATCTGGTCGGCCATCACCACGGTCGACAGCCTGTGCGCCACGACCAGCACCGTCGTGGTCCGGGCGACAGTCTCGACCGCGCCGCGCAGCGCCTCCTCGTTCACCGCGTCCAGTTGCGAGGTCGCCTCGTCGAGCAGAAGGAGCCGTGGCCTTCTCAGCAGCGCCCGTGCGATGGAGATGCGCTGCCGCTCCCCGCCGGACAGCCGTGCCCCCCGATGGCCGACCTCCGTGTCCAGCCCGTCGGGCAGGGCCGCGACCAACCGGTCGAGCCGGGTGGCCTCGATGACCTCTTGGATTTCCGCGGCCCCGGCGTCCGGCGCCGCCAGCAGGAGGTTGTCCCGCAACGTGCCCGCGAGGACCGGAGCGTCCTGCTCCACGTAGCCGATGGCCGCGCGCAGCTCGGCCAGAGGCCAGTCGCGGACATCGGTACCGTCGACCAGGACCTGGCCGGAGTCGGCGTGGGCGAAGCGCTCGATCAGGGAGAAGACCGTCGTCTTGCCGGCCCCGGACGGTCCGACGAACGCCACCATCCCTCCGGACGGCACGGAGAAGCTGACGTCGTGGTGGATCGGGGACTCCGCGTCGCCGCGCCGGTGGCACACCCGGCGGAACTCCACCGTGGCCGGCTTCTCCGAGAGCGGAGCGATGGATCCGGACTCGTCGTGCTCCACCGGAAGGAGGTCGACCTCTCCGATGCGCACGAGTGCGGCGGACGCGCTCTGGTAGTCGACCAGCGCGACGACGAGCTGGTTCATGGGAGTGATCAGGTAGTAGATGTAGAGCAGGAAGGCGATCAGGGTGCCGACGTCCATCGCCCCGGAGGCCACGCGCGCCCCGCCGAGAGCGAGGACCGACAGGAAGACGATCTGCGCGGAGAAGCCGGCGGTGGCGACGGACACCGCGGACCACTTCGCGCCGCGCAGGCTCTCCCGCCAGACGCTCTCGGCCGCGTGCAGGATCCGGTCGTGCTCCCGGTCCTCGGCTCCGGAGGCCTTGATCGTACGAAAGCCGCCCAGCAAGCGCTCGAGGGCGGCCCCGATGAGTCCCACCGAGTCCTGGGACGCCTGCACCGCCCGGTTGATCCTGGGCATCACGATTCCCAGGGCGAAGGCCGCAAGGCCCAGCAGGGCGAGGGTGACCAGGAGCAGGACCGGGTCCAGGACCGCCATCATGGTGAACGTGGCGCCGAGCGTCAGGACTCCCACGATGCCCCCGACGAACGAGTCGGCGATCACCTGCCGGAGCAGGGTGGTGTCGGAGGACACCCGGGCGATGAGGTCACCGGGTTCGACGCGGTCGAAGCCGGTGAGGTCGAGCCGCAGGATCCGGGCCGCCAGCCGGCGTCGTGCGTTGAGGACGACGGACTCGCCGGTCCGCGACAGCAGGTAATGGACGCAGCCCTCGATGCCGGCGTTGGCGCACACGAGTGCGGTGAGCAGGACCAGCATGAGCGCGATGGGCTCGTGGTCCGCCAGGTTCTCGATCAGCCGCTTGGCAGCGAGCGGCAGGAGCAGGCCGGTGGCCGCGCACAGCAGGCTGAGAACCGTGCCGAGGATGAGCGGGGCGAGGTGCGGTCTGGCGTACTGGAGGAGGAGCCGCGCCGCCGTCCGAGGCACGGCGGGCGGGTCCCGGTCCTCGCCGAGGAGGTCCTTCGCGGTTCTCTTGCGGTTCTTTCGTGTCATCGGTCGGCCCTCTGCCTCGCTAGGACATCGCGACCGCGATCTTCCGCGGTCCCGAGAACGGGTTCCTGCCGTGCGCCGCCAGCATGTTGTCCACCAGCAGCACGTCACCCTCCTCCCAGCGGAAGGAGCGCTGCGCGGAGGTGTAGGCGTCGCGGATGACCGCGACGACCTCATCGGGAATCGGGGTTCCGTCCCCGTAGTAGGTGGAGGCGGGAAGCTCCTCGGGCGCGTACAGGCTCATCAAGGCGTTTCTCGTGCGTTCGGGCAGCGTACTGACATGCCAGAAGGCCAGATGGTTGAACCATGTCTCCAGGCCGAGTCCCGGATGCCGGTGCATGACATCGCGCCGAGTCGTCCGAGTCCGCAAAGAATTATCCGAGTTCCATTCCGGGATCAGGCCGTTGGTGTGACAGTACTCTTCCACGGCTGCTGTGCTGGTCGTGCCGAAGACTTCCTGCCAGGGAAGTCCGAGCCCTTCGCGATAGTTGCGGATAAGCATCCATCCGCGCTGCCTGAATTCCTGGACGATCTCATCGGGGATTTTCTCCAGCACCCGTCTGAGGTCGGCGGTCGGCGTTTCCCCTCCACTGGCCGGAGCGGTCAGGCAGGAGAAGGCGAGACGCTTCGGCCAACTGAGCTGATAGCTGTTCTCGTTGTGTAGGAATATTGTTTCCCGAGCCGGATAGTCGGTCGAGGTGTAGACGCCGTCATCGAGCTCGTGCCGGGGGGAGGAACGTTCCCGATAGGGTGCCAGATCACCGAGGAGGCTCTTGGCCGCGTATCCGAAGTCCGCGGCCGACCGTATCGGGAGATCTTTGATCAACACGGTTCCGGAAGCGGACAGCAGCGTTCCAAGCGCATGTTCTACCTGGTAGAAGGCGGATACCAGGTCGGCGAGAGGCAGCCGCCCGGCCGGCCGGACCGTGAGGGGAGCGGACGTCTCCGTCTCCGCCTCCACCAGGAGTCCCGCTGAGGCCAGCAGATCCGCAGCCGAGCGGAGTTCGTCGTGGAAAACCGGCATGCCATTAATCCATTCATTCATCGCCGTGGGATCAGACGAGCGGACGGCCCTGGCGGATCGCGGCGCGGATGCGATGGGCGGATAGGGCCGGCTGAAGGCAGAAAAAGCGTTCAGCGTCTGTATCCGGTAGTCCCCGTAAGTTCTCTGGAGTTCAGTCGGCCGCGCTTTGTATCGGTCATCGTGCCCAAGCTATCCAAGAAAATCAACGGGTCGGTTCGATCTTCGTCGAGGTGGCCACTAGCGGACATGGCCGGCTGGCGATCGAGTGTTATTAAACGCTATTGTCGCCTCTTGACACTGTTCCAGTGATCATGTGACGATGGCCCCTGCGTTCAGGTGATCGCGGCTTGTCTGATGCAGGCCTTTCGATATTCAGCCAGGGTTCCCGTTAAAGGAGATATCCGTGCCGAACCCCTTCGAAGACGCCTCCGGAACGTACTACGTCTTGAAGAACGACGAGGACCAGTATTCGCTGTGGCCCTCGTTCGCCGATGTCCCGGCCGGCTGGGTTCAGGTCTTCGGAGTGGACACCAGGGACGCCTGCCTCGAGTACATCGAGGACACCTGGACCGACATGAGGCCGCGCAGCCTGCGTGAGTTCATGGACAGCTAGCACCACCGGCCGGGCAGCCGGCCGGGCGCAGGAGGCGCCGCCTCCGCGACGCGGCGGGGTCCGCATCGCGGGAACGGCACTCCCGATCCTTCCGTGAGCGTTGGGGGACGCACGCCCCCATGTTCTCCGGTCGCTGGACACACAGGGGGGTTGACCAGCAGATCATGGACGTCACTTCTTTCCCGCTGACGGCCGCTCAACTGGGCGTATGGTTCAGCCACCGGTTGGACTCCGCGAAGAACAGCCTCAACCTGGCCGAGTACGTCGAGATCTCGGGGCCGGTGGACGTCGGCGCGTTCGAGACCGCCGTCGGTCTCGTCGTCGCGGAGTCCGAATC
>JAFACJ010000822.1 GCA_023425615.1 Actinomycetes bacterium | reverse complement strand
GGGCCGTTGGGGGCGGGGGGGGGGGGGGGGGGCCCCCCCCCCACCGGCCCGGAACCGCAGTTTGGGGCCCGTGGAGGAGGAGTTCACGCCACCGGCGATGATCAGCTCGTCCATGCCGGCGCGGATGCTCCCCGCCGCGCTCTGCACGGCGGTCAGGCTCGCGGCGCAGTGCCGGTTCTGCGCCTGCCCCGCCACCGAGGTGAGCCCGGCGGTGACGGCGGCGTGGCGGGCCACGACACCGCCTCCGTACAGGCCCTCGCCGAAGATGATGTCGTCGACCCTGGCGGGGTCGAGGCCCTCGGTCGAGGCGGTGATGGCGGTGATGACGTGGTGCGCCAGGTCGTAGGCGGTGGTGTCGCGGAGCGTCCCCTTGAAGGCGGTGCCGACGGGGGTGCGCAGCGCGGAGACGATGACGGCTTCAGGCATGGGTCTTCTCCAACTCGGCAAGCAGGATGCGGCGCAGCAGTTTCCCGGTGTCCGTCTTCGGCAGTTCCGTGCGGAAGACGATGGTGTCGGGGGTCTTGGACGAGCGGAGCCTGTCCTTCACCCACCGCTTCAGTTCCTCGGAGTCGCCCGTGCCCACGACGCACGCGACGATGCGCTGTCCCCACTCCTCGTCGGGGACGCCGATCACCACGGCCTCGCTGACGCCCGGGTGGGTGAGGAGCACGTCCTCGATCTCGGCGGGTGCGATGTTCTCGCCGCCGCGGATGATGGTGTCATCGGCGCGTCCCTCGATGAAGAGGTAGCCGCCTTCGTCGAGCCAGCCGCGGTCACGGGTGGAGAACCAGCCCTCGGCGTCGAGGACGCTGCGTCCGCTGTACTCGCCGGAGATCTGGTCGCCCCGCACGAACACCAGGCCGGGCCGTCCCGTGCCGAGCACCTCGCCGTCCTCGGTGCGGACCTGGAACTCCACGCCCGGCTCGGGGCGGCCCACCGAGCCGAGGCGGTCCCGCACGGCCGGGTCGTCGGACGTCAGCGCCTTGCGGTGGTCGCCGGGGCCCAGGACCGCGACCGAGGATGCGGTCTCGGTCAGGCCGTAGGCGTTGACGAAACCGGTGTCCGGGAAGACCTTCAGCGCCTTCTCCAGCACGGGGCGCGGGGTTCTCGCGCCGCCGTAGGCGAGGCTCGCGAGCGTCGGCGTCCCGGCGTCGTCGCCTTCCACCGCGTCGACGATGCGCGCCAGCATCGTCGGCACGACCAGCGCGTGCGTGACGCGCTCGCGGCGGACGGTCTCAAGCCATTCCGGGGCGCTGAACGCGGGGAGGTACACGACCCGGCGCCCGGTGTAGATGTTGGTCAGGAGGTTGGCCAGGCCGGCGATGTGGTACGGCGGTACCGCCACGAGGGCGGCGGCGTCCTCGTCGGCCGAAGCGAACTCCAGGGTGTTCAGCACATACGCGAGCAGGTGCTTGTGCCGCAGGATCGCCGCCTTCGGCTCGGAGGTCGTCCCGCTGGTGTAGAGGATCACCGCCACGCCGTCCTGGTCCTGCGGCGCCTGCGCCTGCGACGCCTCGCCCGCGGGTTCGAGCAGGGCGTCGAGGTCTTCGGGGCGCAGGACCAGGGCACCGGGGTGACGTGCCCGGAGGGCGTCCAACTGGTGTTCGCCGAGCCGGTAGTTCAGCGGCACGAACGGCACTCCCGCGATCGCGGCGCCGAAGAGCGCGACGGGGTAGGCCAGGTGGTTGGCGCCCAGGTAGAGGACGGCTGGATGGTCGCGGAACCGGTCCGCGGCGGAGCGCGCGAGGCTCATGAGCTGCGAGGCGGTGACCGTGCGGCCGCCGGCCGTCACCGCCGGCCGGTCGCCGGCAGAGGCCGCCATTTCAAGAATCATGGTGATATTCATGAGAATGCTATTCTCGCAAACCAAGAGCTTCGATCGCAAGGGAGGGAAACGCCAATGCAGATCAACGGGTGCGCGGCGCTGGTGGTGGGCGGTACCGGCGGGCTCGGCGAGGCGACCGTCCGCCGCCTCCACGCCGCCGGCGCGAAGATCGTCGTCGCCGACGTCAACGACGAGAAGGGCAAGGCGCTGGAGCAGGAGCTCGGCATCCGCTACGTCCGCACCGACGCCACCAGCGAGGAGGACGTCCTGGCCGCGGTCGCCGCCGCCGAGGAGGCGGGGCCGCTGCGGATCTCCGTGGACACCCACGGCGGGCCCGCCATCGGCGGCCGGCTCATCGGCAAGGACGGCTCCCCCATGGACCTCGACGGGTTCCGCCGGACCATCGAGTACTACCTGGTCTCCGTCTTCAACGTCATGCGCCTCGCCGCCGCCGCCATCGCCCGCCAGGAGCCCCTGGAGGAGGGCCGCGGCGTCATCGTCAACACCGCCTCCATCGCCGCCTACGAGGGCCAGATCGGCCAGCTCCCCTACTCCGCCGCCAAGGGCGGCGTGGTGGGCATGACCCTCGTCGCCGCCCGCGACCTGTCTCCCCTCGGCATCCGCGTCGTCTCCATCGCCCCCGGCACCTTCCTCACCCCCGCCTACGGCAAGGCGGGCGACCAGCTGGAGGCCTACTGGGGTCCCCAGGTCCCCCACCCCCGGCGCATGGGCCGCTCCCCCGAGTACGCCGGTCTCGTCCAGCACATCGTCGAGAACGACTACCTCAACGGCGAGGTCATCCGCCTCGACGGCGCCCTCCGCTTCCCCCCGAAGTAAGCATCGCCCCCCCGGCCCTCCGCCGCACACCGAAGTGGACGACGCCCCCTCCGGGCGGGGGCCGGAGGGGTCAGCGGGGCTGGGCGGAGGGCATCGCGGCGATGATGCGGTCCACGGTGCTCTCCAGGTGGGCGCGCAGGGCCGCCGCGGCGGCGTCGGGGTCGTGGGCGGCGCAGGCGTCCAGGATGGCCCG
>JAFACJ010000722.1 GCA_023425615.1 Actinomycetes bacterium | reverse complement strand
CCGGGGCCTCGGCCGTGCACCGGTGCCGTCAGGACTGCCAGCGGTCCCAGTGGATGACGGAGTCGGGTTCGGGCCGGGCGACCTGCTTGAAGGTCTCACCGGTGTAGTAGGCGACGGGCGTGAGCATCACCTGGGTGACGTACTCGTGGGGGATGCCGAGGAGTTCGGCGGTCTCCTTCTCCTGCTGGAGGTGGACGGAGGTCCAGCAGGTGCCCAGACCGTGCAGACGGGCGGCGAGCATGAAGGACCACAGGGCCGGCATCGCGCCGCCGAGGATCGAGGACGTCACCCAGGTGCCCTGGTCGTCGCCGCGCCCCATGACGCAGCCGACGACGATCGCGGGCACCTCCGGCATCGTCTCGGCGAGGAAGTCGGCGGAGACCGCGGTCCGCTCCTGCTGCGCCTGCTCGGCCTCGTCCTGCTTGGCGATGCTGCCGATGTAGATGCCGTCCAGCTGCCGGTAGACGTCATAGCCCCGCTGGTAGAGCTCCCCGAGCCGGCGCCGGATCTCCGGGTCGGTGACGATGACGAACCGCACACCGACGCTGTTGGACGGGGCCGGCGCCTGGAGCGCGATCCGCACGCACTCGCGCAGCACGTCACGCGGCACCGGCCGGGTGAGGTCGAGCCGCTTGCGCACGGCGCGCGTGGTCGTCAGCAGCTCCAGGCCGGACAGGGGAAGCGCCTCCGGCGCCCCGGCTTCGGCGGACGGGGGGATGGAGGGGTCTTCACTGGACATACGGCAACTCCGGAGATCACACCACGGGCGCGGGCGAGGGCGGCCGCCCGGGTGGCGGCGCGCGTAGTTGATCATAAAAAGGAGCGACCGTCCGACGCCACGCTTCACCGGACATCGCACGCGAGAT
Organism: Actinomycetes bacterium; assembly: GCA_023425615.1. Lineage (GTDB taxonomy): Bacteria > Actinomycetota > Actinomycetes > Streptosporangiales > Streptosporangiaceae > Actinocorallia. The sequence continues at coordinate 6,142 of JAFACJ010000722.1, read as the reverse complement.
CGCGGCGGCCCCTACGCCCCGGGCGAAAAGCGCTTCTCAGGGGAGCGGCGGCGGGGTACAGGTGAGGGGGAGTCCTGCACGCCGGTGAAGGGAGACGGGGATGGCGGGTCCGGCTTTCGGCGACGCTGAGGAGCGGCGGCCCCGGCCCCTGCTGCGGACGATGATCGGCGACGTGCTGCGCCGCAACCGGCATGAGCAGGGCCGGACGCTGGCCGACGTGGCACGGGCGGCGCGGATCTCGATGCCCTATCTGTCGGAGGTGGAGCGGGGCCGCAAGGAGGCGTCCTCGGAGGTCCTCGCCTCCGTCTGCGACGCGCTGCGGATCGAACTGTCCGACGTGCTGGTCGAGGTCGGCCTCGACCTCGCCGCCGACCGCGCCCGCCGGGCGACGGTCATCAGGCTCGACGCCGTCGGCGGCGGACGCGCCGTGCGGCGTCCGGTGCGCAGGCCGGGCGACACGCTCTGCCTCGCCGCCTGAGCCCGCGCCCGGCGCTCACCGGGTCGTGATGATCTGGTCGGCCAGCCCGTAGTCGACGGCCTCCCGCGCGTTGAACGTCTTGTTGCGGTCGGTGTCCTCACGGATCTTGGCGACCGGGTGGCCGGTGTGCCGGCTGAGGATCTCCTCCATCTCGGCCCTGACCGTCGCCACCTCGCGGGCCTGGACCGCCAGGTCGGGCAGGGTGCCCCTGGCCTGGCTCGACGGCTGGTGCAGCAGCACCTTGGCGTGCCTGAGGACCGCCCGCTTGCCGGCCGCGCCCGCCGCGAGCAGGACGGCGGCGGCCGAGGACGCCTGCCCCATGCACGTCGTGGCCACATCCGGACGGACGTAGTGCATCGTGTCGTAGATGGCGGTCAGGGCGCTGAACGAGCCGCCGGGTGAGTTGATGTACAGGTTGATGTCCACGTCGGAGCTCGCCGACTCCAGATGCAGGAGCTGGGCCATCACCACATTGGCGACGCCGTCGTCGATCTCCGTGCCGATGAAGATGATCCGCTCGGCCAGGAGCCGCGAGTAGATGTCGAAGGCGCGCTCGCCCGCCGTGGTCTTCTCCACGACGGTGGGGATGAGGTACTGGCTCATCGTCACAGCCCCACTTTCTGCCGGACGAGCGAGGGACGGACGTCGTCCACCCGCTCCACGACATGGTCGACGAACCCGTACTCCAGCGCCTCCCGCGCGCTGAACCAGGCGTCGCGCCTGCTGTCCCGCTCGACCTTCTCCTCCGGCTGCCCGGTGTGCTCGGCGGTCAGCCGCGTCATCAGCCGCCCGATCCGCTCCAGCTGCCCGGCGTAGATCTCGATGTCGGCGGCGGTGCCGCCGAACCCCGCCGACCCCTGGTGCATGAGCACCTGGGCGTGCGGCAGGGCGAACCGCTTGCCGGCGCTGCCCGCGGTCAGCAGGAACTGGCCCATGCTCGCCGCCAGCCCCAGCACCAGCGTGCTCACGTCGTTGGGGATGAGCCGCATCGTGTCGTAGATGGCCAGCCCGGCGCTGACCGAACCGCCGGGGGAGTTGATGTAGAGGCTGATGTCGCTGCGGGGGTCCTCCGCCGACAGCAGCAGGAGCTGGGCGCAGATCCGGTTGGCGACGGGGTCGTCGACCTCGGTGCCCAGGACGATGATGCGCTGCTGGAGCAGCCGCGCGGCGAGCTGGTCGTCGAGCGAACCGCCGCCCGTGAAGGGCCCGTCGACCGCGGTGAGCATGGTTCCTCCTGAAAGTGCGGGTACGGCCGGCGACACCGGCCTCGGATCCGAAGCTAGGTCGGCGCGGGGCCGTGGCACAGGGTGATCTGCCGACGGCAGAGAAATGACGCTCTGCGCGATCGGCGACCCGGAGTGGGACCTTTGCGGACGGGCCCTATCCTGGCGGTGACCCCAGCCGGGCCGATGACCCCCAGCCCCGCGTGAGCCCTTCCCGCCCCGGCGACGAGACCTTCCGAGAGGACCTGCGAGTGAGTGACAACGGCACGGGACGCACCCTGGCCCGCGCCTTCTCCGTGATCGCCGCCGTCGAGGCGTTCACGTGGGCTGGGCTCCTGACCGGCATGTACTTCAAGTACGTGCCGGAGACCACCGAACTGGGCGTCAAGATCTTCGGCCCGTTCCACGGCGGTGTCTTCGTCCTCTACGTCCTCGTGGCGATCGCGGCGTCCGTCCGGCTGAAGTGGCCGGTCAAGACGACGCTGCTGGCACTCATCGCCTCGGTGCCGCCCTTCATGACCGTGGTCTTCGAGGTGTGGGCACGCCGCCGTGGCCGCCTCACCGCGCCCGAGGCCGTACCCGTCACGGCGGCCCCCGAGCGGTCCACCTCCGCGGCGACCTGACCCGCGCCGGGCCCGGGGAGGCCACCGGGAGGACCGCCTGAATCCGGCAGCCGAATTCCGCCACGCGAGGGAATCGGAGGAGGGCCGCCCCGGCAGACTGATGGCGTCGTCACGCGGGAGCAGAGGGGCCGGGTTGGAGCCCGGATTCCCGGGGTGACGCGGGGGCTGGGGTGGAGGCCGCCGGACGACCGGTCTCCACCCCGGACGGGAGCTTTCGGAGTTCTTGCGGTTTCGCATCTTCTGCTGAAAGTTGCGGCGGACGTGGAAGCATGGGTCCTATGTTCCCCGCCAGTCTCCCCCCGGTCTGATGGTCGGCAGGACGGGCCCCTGGCCCCCCGCCAGCGTGATGGCCAAGCTGCGGCCCGCCGAACGCGAGGCGTTGCTGGCGTCCGGCACCGAACGGGAGTTCCCGCACGGCTCCCTGCTGGTCCTGCAGGGCGAACTGGGCAAAGACCTCTTCGTACTGCTGGACGGCTATGTGAAGGTCGTCGTGGACACCGAGAGGGGCACACCGGCGATCCTCGCCATCCGCGCCAGAGGCGACCTCATCGGGGAGTTCGCGGTCATCGACGAGGGAGTGCGGACGGCCAGCGTGGTGGCCGTCAACGCCGTCGTCGCGGTGCGGATCAGCCGGCAGCGGTACCAGGAGTTCGGTACGCGGTTCCCCGAGGCCAAGGAGACCATCTTCAAGAGCGTGATCACCAAGATGCGCCTGGCCACCGAGCGCCGGATGGAGGCCCGCATCCCCGACACGCAGAAGCGGTTCGCCAAGGCGCTCTACGAACTGGCGGTCGCCCACGGGGTCCTCGACGAGGAGGGCGTCGTGATCCCGCTGCCGCTGAGCAAGTTCGAACTGGGCAACCTCGCCGGGGTGGGGGAGTCGACGACCGAGCGGCATCTGAAGGAGTTCCGCGACAAGGGCCTGGTCAGGACCCGCTACAAGGGGATCGTCATCCTCGAACTGGAACGGCTGCGCCTGCTGTGGGACACGGAGTGAAACCCCCGGCGTGAGGGAGTCCCCGGCGCGCACCGGCCGCATCATCGTCCGGTGGAACCGGTGAGCGGGATCAGACGGGTGTCCGTGGCGCTGGCGGCGAACGGCGGACTGGAGGAGTCGGCCGCCGGGCTGGCCGCGCTGCGGGGCCTGGACCGGGTGCTGTGGAACGAGGCGGAGCCCGGCCTGTGGACGGGAGTGCTGCCGCCCGGCGTCGATGAGCCCAGGCTGCTGGCCGACCTGGTGGAGTCGTTGCGCGCCGCCATCGCTGCCGGAGACTGCCCGGCACCCCTCCTGCTGGCGCTGCACGAGGGGCTCGTGCGCCTGTCCGGCGGGGAGTTCCGCGGACCCGCGCTGACGACGGTGCGGGAACTGGGCAGGGCGAGGCTGCCGGGCCCCTTCTCCGTGGTGGTCTCCCGTCGTGTCTTCGAGGACCTGGAGGCGCTGGAGTTCCAGCCCTTCCCCGTCTCCCGGTTCCGGCCCGTCACGATCGGCGCCGTGCCCGCCCTGGTCGCGGGCTGGCCGCTGTGAGCCCTCAGGTCGGACGGTGGGAGCCGAGCCCGGTCAGGGAGCGCACGGACAGCTCGTCGTAGCTCTGCTGCTCGGCCTTCTCCCGGCTCAGCAGGCTCCCGGCGACCGCGCACAGGAACCCGAACGGGATGGACACCACACCCGGGTTCTCCAGCGGGAAGACCTGCACGTCGACGCCCGCGGGCAGCAGCGACAGGCTCGCGCCGGTGGCGGGGTCGACCTTGCCCGAGACGACCGGGGACAGCAGCACCAGCAGGAAACTGCTGCCGAGGCCGCCGTAGATCCCGGCGACCGCCCCGGTCGCGGTGAACCGCTTCCAGAACAGCGACAGGATGATCGCCGGCAGATGGGCGGAGGCCGCCATCGCGAAGGCCAGCGCCACCAGGAACGCCACGTTCAGGTTCCGCGCCACCACCGCCAGCATGATCGCCAGCGAGCCGATGAGCAGCGCCGAGATCCGGGCGACCGCCACCTCCTGCGACTCCCGCGGCCTGCCCAGCATCAGCACATGCCCGAAGTAGTCGTGCGCCAGCGAGGTGGAGGACGCCAGCACCAGACCGGAGACCACCGCGAGGATGGTGGCGAACGCGACGGCGCCGATGAAGGCCAGCAGCAGGTCGCCGCCCAGCCGCCCGCCCAGATGGCTGCCCAGCTCATGCGCGAGTTGCAGGGCCGCGGTGTTGCCGGCCGGGTCCTGCTGGGAGATCGCCTGCCTGCCCACCAGCGCCGCCGCGCCGAAGCCCAGCGCCAGCGTCATCAGATAGAACACACCGACGAGGCCGATCGCCCAGTTCACCGAGCGCCGCGCGGCACGGGCGTCGGGCACGGTGAAGAACCTGCCGACGATGTGCGGCAGCCCCGCGGTGCCCAGCACCAGGGCGAGCGCCAGGCTGATGAAGTCGAGCTTGTTCAGCACCGTCCGCACGGTGTCGCCCTGGACGTCCTGCCCGTAGCGGCCGCCGGGCTGCAAGAACCCCGAGGAGCCGCTGGCGTCGGCGGCGGCGCCCAGCATGGAGCTGAGGTTGAAGTCGAACCGGGCGAGCACCAGGACGGTCAGCACGAGCGTGCTGGAGATGAGCAGCACCGCCTTGATGATCTGCACCCAGGTCGTCGCCTTCATCCCGCCGAACATCACATAGAAGATCATCATGACGCCGACGCCGACGATCGTGCAGACCTTGGCCGCCTCGGCCGACACGCCGTGGAACGTCTCGCCGGAGTGGATGCCCAGCAGCAGCGAGACCAGCGCGCCGGCCCCGACCATCTGGGCCAGCAGATAGAACACCGAGACGGTGACCGTCGAGACGGCGGCGGCGGTCCGCACCTTCGGCCGGCTCCTGGCCCGGTACGACAGGACGTCCGCCATGGTGAAGCGTCCCGCGTTGCGCATCATCTCCACCAGCAGCAGGCTGAGCAGCCACGCCACCAGGAAGCCGATCGAGTACAGGAAGCCGTCGTACCCCGACAGGGCGATGAGCCCGGCGATGCCGAGGAACGACGCGGCGGACATGTAGTCGCCGGCGAGCGCCACACCGTTCTGCGCGCCGGAGAACATCCGGCCGCCGGCGTAGAAGTCGTCGGCGTTGCGGGTGTTGGCCCGCGCCCAGAACGTGACGGCGAGGGTGATGACGATGAAGACGACGAACAGCGCGATCGTCAGCGCGCGCCCGTCACCGGTCGTGGGGGTCACGCCTGCCTCCCCTCGTGCTGCTCTCCCATCCAGTTCTCCAGCCGCTGGCGCTCGGCCATCATACGCGCGTACGCCTCGCGCCGGCGCTCCACCTCCTGCCGGATCTGCGCCGCCAGCGGGTCGAGCATCCGCCGCGCGTAGCGCGAGTAGTACCAGGCCAGCAGGAACGTCGAGGCGAACTGCAGCATGCCGAGCACCAGCGCCACGTTGACATGCCCCACCACCGGCCGCGCCATGAACCCGCGGGCGAACGCCGACAGCCCGATGTAGGCCAGGTACCAGCCGAGGAACAGCACGACGAGGATCGTGATCAGCCGCCGGAACCGCCGCCTCAGCAGCCGGAACCTCCGGTCGCCGACGATGATGGAGCACTCATACCCGCCCACCCGTTCGCCTCCCCGCCGCGGTCGCGGCGCCGAGTACCCGGCCACCCCAGCCTCCCTGCGTCTAGCCGTGCGTAGCCAACCGACTCCGTATCGAGATCAAACGATAACTTTGAGTACGCGGTTTTTCCCAGGAATACCGGAACACGTCATGTCGGCGTCGTCGGCGCAGCCGCGGGAGCGCCTGCTCAGGACGGGCTCAGAGCAGGCTCAAGGCGGG
>JAFACJ010000712.1 GCA_023425615.1 Actinomycetes bacterium | reverse complement strand
GCGTGGGGGAGCAGGCGCCGTCCGGGTTCGGTGAGCCGGCAGCCCGCCCGGTCGCGGACGACGAGCCGCAGGCCCAGTTCCCTCTCCAGGGAGGCGAGCGCGTGGCTGACCGCGGGCTGGGTGACCTTGAGCAGCAGGGCGGCGCCGGTGACGCTGCCCTCTTCGGCGACGGCGCGCAGCGCCCGCAACTGGGCAAGATTCATAAGGTGTCCTTATGCAGCAATATGAATTGCAGTTATTTGTCTTATGTAACGCGAAGCCATATTAAAGGTCCAGTCATTTCGGTCGGCGAGTTCCAAGGAGAGCGATGGCCGCGCTGGATCTGCTCCTTCTCCTGGTCGTCGGCGCCCTGTGGGGCGCCTCGTTCCTGTTCATCAGGCAGGGGGCGCCCGTGCTCGGCCCCGTCGGCCTCATCGAGGCACGGGTGGCGCTGGCCGGACTGTGCCTGCTGGTCGTGGTGGTGCTGGCGGGCAGGCTCCCGGAACTGCGCCGCGACCCGGCCGGCTTCCTGGTCCTGGCCGCGCTCTCGGCGGGGGTGCCCTTCACCCTCATCGCGGCGGCGGAACTGCATCTGACCGCCTCCCTCGCCGCGATCCTCAACGCCACCACGCCGCTGTTCTCGCTGCTCGTCTCGGCGGCTCTGGCCCGTCGGCTCCCCTCGCCCGCGCAGTTCGCCGGGGTCCTGGCGGGGCTGGCCGGCGTGATCGCCCTGGTGGGGTTCGGTCCGTTGCGGCCGGATACGACGCTCGCGCTCTCCGTCGCGGCGAGCCTGTCGGCGGCTCTGCTCTACGCGCTGGGCGGGATGTACGCCAAGGTCCGCTTCCCCCGAACGCATCCGCTGGTCACCGCGGCCGGCCAGCAGCTCGGTTCGGCGGTCCTCCTCCTGCCCCTGCTCCCGCTGGTGCCGCCGCGGCGGGCGCCGGACGGCCCGGTGCTGGGCGCGGTGGCGGTCCTGGCGTTCGCCTGCACCGCGCTGGCGTCCGTGCTGTTCTTCTGGCTGCTGCGCCGTATCGGCCCGACCGGCGCGCTGACCGTCACCTTCCTCGTCCCGCTGTTCGGCCTGCTGTGGGGCGCGCTGTTCCTGGGGGAGGAGGCGGGCTGGAGCACCCTGGCGGGACTGGCGCTGATCCTCGGCGCTGTCTTCCTCGTCGCCGAACGGCGGGCACCGGAGCGAAGCCCGGTTGATGGTTAAAAATCAGAGTCGAGTGGTAACAGATAGTAAGTGAAGAAAAAGGCGATGAGGCTGCTCCTCCACGGTCTGGCCGCCGGTGTCTTCGGGCTCCTCCTGGCGTTCGGCGCGTTCACGACGGGCGCCAGGATCTGGATCCAGCGTGACGAGTCGCGGGCCGCCATGGCCACCGACGGCCCGTTCACCGCGACGAAGAAGTCGCTCGACGGCCGGAAGACCCCGACGTGGTTCACCCGCGCCAAGTTCGGGGTCATGCTGCACTGGGGCCTGTACTCGGTGCCGGCGTTCGCGCCCAGGGGAAAGAACCTCGTCCGGCTGCTGGCCGAGGACTACGACCACGCCATGACGAGGAGCCCTTACGCCGAGGACTACGCCAATGCGATGAAGGACCCGACCTCGCCGACCGCCGCCTACCACCGGGCGCACTACGGGAACGCCCCCTACTCGGACTTCGTGCGGGAGTTCGACGCCGGGCTGAAGAACTGGGACCCGCAGGCATGGGCCGTCACCTTCAAGGAGGCCGGGGCGTCGTATGTGGTCGTCACCGCGAAGTACGCCGACGGATATGCGATGTGGCCGACGTCGGTACGCAATCCGCACGCCCCGGATTTCCACGCCGAACGCGATCTGATCGGCGAACTGGCGCGGGCAGTGCGCGCCCAGGGCATGAAGTTCGGCGTCTACTACTCCGGAGGCGTCGACTGGACGTTCCGCCCCGAGGTGATGAAGACGTTCGGCGAGTACGCCTACCAGGCTTACGGCGAGGACTACCGCACCTACGCCACGGCCCAGGTGCGCGAGCTGATCGACCGCTACAAGCCCGACATCCTGTGGAACGACGTCTTCTGGCCCACAGGCGAGAAGCGTCTGTTCGCGCTTCTCGCCGACTACTACAACACCGTCCCCGAAGGCGTCATCAACGACCGGTGGTCGACCGTCTCCTTCGCCCGCCAGTCGCTGGGCCGGGAACCGGCCCGCTGGTTCCTGGACCGGCTGCTGAAGAGGATCCTGTCCGACCCCGAGGCCGCCGTGCGGCTCAGCTCCCCTCCGGACGTTCCGCACAGCGACTTCCGCACCGCCGAGTACGGCACCCACGACACGGTGCAGAAGAAGTTCTGGCAGCGCGACCGGCCCATCGGCGGCTCGTTCGGCCTGAACCGCGCCGAGACCGACGCCGACTACGCCTCCGGTGAGCAGCTCGTCGGCGAACTCGTGGGCGCAGCCGCCAACAACGGCTCCCTCCTGCTGGACCTCGGCCCCGACGGCGGCGCCGGAACCCTCGTCCCCGCCCAGACGGAACGGCTCGCCGCGGTCGGCGCCTGGCTAAGGACGAACCAGGAGGCACTGGACGGCACCCGCCCCTGGAGGCGCTCCTCCACGAGGACGAGGGACGGCACGAAGGTCGCGTTCACCCGCCAGGGCAAGACCGTGTACGCGATCGTCCTGGGACGCCCCAAGCGCTCGGTCCTCCTGAAGAACGTCACCCTCACCGGCACCGCCACCCATCTGGGCACGGGAGGCGCGGCGGAGCTGTCCGCGGCGAGGGGCGGCACCGTGATCACCTCCGGGGCGCTGGACGGCTCCTACGCCCCGGTCTTCAAGATCGAGCCCGTTTGACGGTTGAATGTCGGAATCCGGTGGTAGCTGAAAGTAGTGGTGACATTCAGGTTGCCGGGCGTGTACCGGCCGCAGAACGACACCCGCCTGCTGTGCGAGGCGCTGCGGGAGACCGGCGTACGGGGCAGCAGGGTGCTGGACGCCTGCACCGGCACGGGCCGGGTGGCAGTCGCCGCCGCGCTCGGCGGCGCCGCCGTGGTGACGGCCGTCGACGTCTCATGGCGTGCCGTCGTCTCGACCCGCGCGAACGCCCTGCTGCGTGGCCTGGACATCAGGGTCAGGCGTGGCGACCTCTTCGCCCCCGTGCGGGGCGAGCGGTTCGACGTCATCACCGCCAACCCGCCTTACGTGCCGTGCGGCCAGGACCGCGGCCCGGCGGGGCGGCACGGCAGGGCGCGGGCCTGGGACGCCGGGCCCCGGGGCCGCGCCACCGTGGACCGGATCTGTGCCCAGGCGCCCGGCCTGCTGGAC
>JAFACJ010000177.1 GCA_023425615.1 Actinomycetes bacterium | reverse complement strand
CGCCGAGACCGCGCGGGCCGCCGCCCGCGCCGAGACCGCCTGGGAGATCGCCGCGCTGCTCACCTGGCCACGGCCGTGGCCGGAGATGGGGACGACCGCGAAGCGCTTCGCGGTCGTCCAGACGCTCGGGTTCCTGCGCGCCCTTCAGCGCGGCGGGGCGGTGCCCTCGGCCACCCAGGCCGGGACGAGCTGAGCCAGGCCCGCCCGCAGCTCCCGCTTGAGGATCTTGCCGGACGGGTTGCTCGGCAGCTCGTCCACCAGGTACAGGGCCTTGGGCACCTTGAACCGCCCCAGGCGGGAGTTGCAGTACCCGATCAGGGCGGCGGGGTCGAGGCCCGGGTCGGCCACCAGGACCGCCGCCGGGACCTCCACCCACTTCGGGTGGGGGATGCCGACGACGGCCGCCTGGTGCACGCCCGGGTGGTCGCACAACACCGCCTCGATCTCCGGCCCCGCCACGTTCTCGCCGCCGCTGCGGATCATGTCCTTCAGCCGGTCCACGACGTACAGGTACCCGTCCTCGTCGAACCTGCCGACGTCGCCGGTGTGGAACCAGCCGCCACGGAACGCCTCGGCGTCGGCCTCCGGGTCGTCCAGGTAGCCGGGGCAGACCTTCGGGCCGCGCACGACGATCTCGCCCTCGGTGCCCGCCGGCGCCTCGGCACCGTCCTCGTCGACCACGCGCACGTCCACCCCGTGGACGGGACGGCCGACCGAGCCCTGCTTGCTCCGCATGTGCGCCATGTCCAGGTAGGTCACGCCGTTGCAGGTCTCGGTCATGCCGTACCCCTCGACCAGGGCGGCGTTCGGGAAGAGCCGGAGGGTGTCGCGGAAGAGCGCGGGCGTGACCTGGCTGAAGATCATCCAGCGGACGGAGGAGGTGTCGCCGACCGCCTCGGGACCGAGCCGCCTGATCATCTGGAGCATCGTCGCGACCATCACCATGCCCGTGATCCGCTCGGCCTCGATCGTCCTGAGGATCGAGGCGGCGTCGAACCTGCGCATCAGCACCATCGTCGCGCCGACGTACCAGGTGGCGTAGCCCGGGATGTCGAGGCCGCCGACGTGGTAGAGCGGCGCGAAGTTGAGCACCCTGTCGTCGCGGGTGAGGGCCAGCTCCACCACCTGGGCGTTCATGTTGGCGTTGACGTTGCCGTGCGTGAGCCGCACGCCCTTAGGGCGGCTCGTCGTGCCCGAGGTGAACAGGATGCGCTGGAGGTCGTCGGGGCCGAGGTCGGCGTCGGGCACCTCGGCGCCACGGTGCTCGGCGATGAGCGCGCCGACCCGCGTCCAGCCCTCCCCCATCGCGTCGAGGCCGAGCAGGACGCGCAGCCGCGGCAGCCGGGAGGCCAGCTCACCGGCCCGGGCGGCGAACTCCGTCTCGGCGGCGAGGCCGACCGCGCCGGAGCGGTCCAGGACGTCGGCGATCTCCTCGGTGTGCAGCCGGTGGTTGAGCGGCACCATCACCGCGCCGGTCTTGGCGAGGGCGAGCCCGAGGATCAGGTACTCGGGCAGGTTCATCGCCAGCACCGCGACCCGGTCGCCGCGGCCGAGCCCCCGGGCGAGCAGGCCCGCGGCGAGCGCGTTGACGTCGCGGTGCAGTTCGGCGTACGTCCAGCGGCGGTCCTCGAAGACGAGCGCGTCCTTGTCGGCGAACCTGTGCCGCGCCCAGTCGAGCATCCTGCTGAGATTGGCCGTCACGGGGTGCGGCCCTCCTCGGCGAGCAGGCGCTTGAGGACCTTGCCCGAGTCGTTGCGCGGGAGCTCGGAGACCAGGGCGAAGTACTTGGGGACCTTGAAGCGGGCGAGGTGCGCCTCGCAGTGCGCGCGCAGCGCCGCCTCGTCCACGGCCGACCCCGGGCGGGGCAGCACGAACGCCTTGGGTACCTCGTCCCACTTGGGGTCGGGCACCCCGATGACGGCCACCTCGGCCACCTCGGCGTGCGCGGCGAGGACCCGCTCGATCTCCGCCGCCGCGACGTTCTCGCCACCGGACTTGATCATGTTGGCGCGCCGGTCGACGAACCACAGGTAGCCCTCGGCGTCCAGGGAGGCCAGGTCGCCGGTCCGGAACCAGCCGTCCCGCCAGGCCGCGGCCGTCGCCTCGGGGTCGCGCCAGTAGCCGGGCGAGACCTTGCGGCCCCGCACGAGCAGTTCCCCGACCTCGCCGGGCGGGAGCGCCGCGCCGTCCGGGCCGGCGACCCGCAGCTCGACGTAGGGCAGCGGAGTGCCCTGGGAGCCGAGCTTGGTCCAGGTGTGGGCGGCGTCCATGTAGCAGGCGCCGTTGCACAGCTCCGTCATGCCGAACGTGTCGATCAGCCTGACGTGCGGGAGCGCGGCGTGGACCGCGCGGCGCACCCCCTCGGACACCCCGGCGAAGATGACGAACCGGAGCGCCGACAGGTCGTGCTCGGCGAGGTCCGGCATCTTCAGGATGTCGTGGATGATCTGCGCGGCCAGCACCATGCCGGTCACCCGCTCGCGGGCCGCCAGACGCACGATGTCCTCGCCGCGGTAGCTGCGCGCGATCACCATCGTGCCGCCGGCCTTGAGCGTCGCCAGACCCGGTGCCTCCAGGCCGCTGACGTGGAACAGCGGTGCCGACACCATCGTGCGGTCGGCGTCGGTGAGGCCCAGCTCCAGGATCTGGCCGACCTGATTGGCGTCGACGTTGCCGTGGGTGTGCGTCACGCCCTTGGGCCGCGACGTGGTGCCCGAGGTGTACAGGATGCGCTGCACCCCGTCCTCGGGCGCCTCGGCGTCGGGGACGGCGGGGTCGTCCGCGGCCTCGCGCAGCAGCGCGGGCAGCGACAGCCAGCCCTCCGGCGTCGCGCCCTCCTCGTGCACGACGCCCTGTCCGCAGCCCTCGGCTCCGGCACAGAACTCCAGGTCGGCGAGGACCAGCGAGACCCCCGCGTGCCCGCACACGTACCGCAGCTCCTCGGCGTGCAGCCGCCAGTTCAGCGGCAGCGACACCGCACCGATCCGGTCGATCGCGATCAGCTCGAACACGTAGGTGGCGTGGTTGCGCGCGAGGATCGCCACGACGTCGCCCGGGGCCGCCCCGGCCCGGCGCAGCGCCGCCGCGTGGGCGTCGACGGCCCGGTCCAGCTCCGCGTAGGTCCAGCTCCGCCCGTCGTCGACGAGCGCCACCGCGTCGGCGCGGCGCAGGACCTGCCTGCGCAACACGCCGCTCGGGCCCGTCATGCCGACCCCTCTTCCGACGACGCCGCCGCGCGGAAGGCGAGGATCTCCTCACGGGTCGGCAGCGACACGAACTCCAGCAGGTTGCCGTCGGGGTCGTAGGCGGCGAACGCGCGGATGTGGCCGTAGTTCTCCAGCAGCACCCGGTTCGGCCGGCTCACGCACTCGGCGCCGAGCGAGGCGAGCCTGTCGTGCAGCTCCTCCAGCTCGTCGGCGGGCACCTGGAAGCTGAGCAGGAACACCCCGGGACGGCGGTGGTCCACCGGCCGCGGCGGCAGCTTCTCGCCCTCCCACTCGATGAGTTCGAGCTGGCCGAGCTGCGACGGGCCCTGGAGGTACTGGACCCTGCCGCGGGTCCCCTCGGGCAGCCGCAGCGAGGCCGTCATCTCCGGCCCGCCCACCTCGGCGCGCCGCGTCCTGCGGTAGCCGAGGCCCTTCTCGTAGAAGTCGGCGGACCGTTCCAGGTCCGCCACCGACACCGCGACGTGGTGGACTTCGCTCACCGGCATGGATTCACCCTTTCGATCATCGTGCGGTCTCAGGCGCCTTCGCCGAGCAGTGCCCGGCGGATGAGGGCGACCTCGCCCGTCCCGTCCTCCGGCACCACGTAGGGGTCGAGCGCGAGGACGTCGTCCAGGGCCGCCTCCACGGCCTCGGGCGTCGCCGGGTCCGCGCCCAGGTAGACGCCCGGGGTGGTGCCGACGAAGATCCGGGCGACCCGGCCTCCCCCCGCCGACAGGATGTGGTGGGTGAGGGCGCAGCGCTCGCTCACCAGGTAGGCGGCGACGGGCGCGATGTGGGCGGGGTCGAAGCGGTCGGCGAGATCGCCGAGCAGGCCCTCGGTCATCCTGGTCGCGGCCGTCGGTGACAGCGCGTTCACCTGGATGCCGTGCCGCGCCCCCTCGACCGCGAGCACGTTCATCAGCCCGACGAGGCCCGCCTTGGCCGCCGCGTAGTTGGTCTGGCCGAACGTGCCGAACAGGCCGGACGC
>JAFACJ010000162.1 GCA_023425615.1 Actinomycetes bacterium | reverse complement strand
GCTCCCTGATCCCCTGACCCGCGCGGGGCCGTGACCGCGTGAAGGGGTCCGGCGGGGTGGAGTGGCCGCTCCACCCCGCCGGGGTCGGGGCCTGTGAGGGCGGGGGATCGTCGGTCCCGCCTCCGGTGGCCCCGGGGATCAGGTGACCGCGCCCGCCGTCTTCAGGGCGATGATGCGGTCCCAGTCCAGGCCCAGTTCCAGGAGGATCTCCTCGGTCTGGGCGGCGAACTCGGGGGCCGGGGACAGGTCGGGCGCCGTCACGTCGAACTGGACGGGGTTGGCGACCAGTTCCAGTTCGCCCGCCTTGACCAGGTAGTCGTTCGCGCGGATCTGGGCGTCGTCGCCCACCTGGAGGCTGTCTTGGACCGGCGCCCAGGGTCCCGCCAGAGTGGCGAAGCGCTCGGTCCACTCCGCCAGGGTGCGGGTGGCGATGACCTCGCGCAGGATCCCGACGGCCTCGGCGGTGTGCTCGGCGATCTTCCCGGCGTCGGCGAAGCGGGGGTCCTCGGCCAGATCGGGGCGGTCGATGTGGTGGCACACGTCCGCCCAGTACTTGGCGGGCTGGAGCATGACGAAGCTCAGGTAGCGTCCGTCGGCCGTGGTGTACAGGCCCGAGAGGGGGTTGGCCACCGAGCCGTGGGAGCCCAGCGGGGGCGCCGTCCACGCCTGGTCCAGGTGGAGGGACAGCGCGATGCCGTGGCCCATCGCCCACAGGCCGCTGCCCAGCAGGGAGACGTCGACGACGGACGGCTCGCCGGTGCGCTCCCGCTTCAGCAGCGCCGCCGCGATGCCCCCCGCCAGGTTCGTGCCGGAGACGGTGTCGCCGTAGGCGGGGGCGGGCGGGTTGATCAGCCCGGCCGAGCCCTGCGGGGTGATGCTGGCGGCCGTCGACGCCCGCGACCAGAAGGCCGTCATGTCGTAGCCGCCGCGGTCGGACTCCGTGCCGCGCGGGCCCAGGGCGCTGCCCCTGGCGTAGACGACGTTCGGGTTCACCGCGCGGATGTCCTCGACGTCGATGCCGAACTTGGCGCGGTGGGAGGGCAGGAAGCTGGTCAGGAAGACATCGGCGCGCCTGGCCAGCTCGTAGAGGACCTCGCGGCCCTCGGGCTTGGACATGTCGAGGCCGAGGCTGCGCTTGCCGCGGTTGGCGTGCTCGACGTTGGGGTTGGGGTCGCCCTCCACCCGGAAGGTGCCGGTCTGGCGGAGCCCGCGCTGCGGGTCGCCGTTGACGGCGTGCTCCACCTTGATCACATCGGCGCCCCAGTCGGCGAGCACCGCGCCCGCGGACGGGACGAAGCCGTACATCGCCACTTCGAGGACGCGGATGCCCTCCAGCGGGCCGCTCATGCGATCACCTTTCCGAAGGTCTTCAGCTCCAGGAACTCCTCGAATCCGGCGACGCCGCTCTCCCGGCCCAGGCCGGACTGCTTGTAGCCGCCGAAGGGCACGTCGTAGCCGAAGTAGTTGCCCCCGTTGATGCTGAACGTGCCGGTGCGGATCCGCCGCGCCACCGCGATGGCGCGTTCCTCGTCGCCGCTGTGCACCGCGCCGGACAGCCCGTAGATGGAGTTGTTGGCGATGCGCACCGCCTCGTCCTCGCCGTCGTAGGGGATGAGCGCGAGGACGGGCCCGAACGCCTCGTCCTGGGCGATCTCGCTGTCGGGGTCGACGTTCGCCAGCAGGGTCGGCTTGTAGAAGAAGCCGGGGTCGACCTTCTCGCCGCCGGTCACCAGCGTGGCTCCTGCCTCGACTGCCCGCTGGACCAGGCCGTGCACCTTGTCGCGCTGCTTCTCGCTGATGAGCGGGCCCATGTACGTCTTGGTGTCGTTCGGGTCGCCGTAGGAGACGCGGCCCATGAAGGCGGCGACCTTCTGCGCGACCTCGTCGTGGCGTTCCCTGGGCACCAGCAGCCGGGAGGTGAGGGCGCAGCCCTGGCCCGCGTGCGCGCAGATGGTGAAGGCGGCGAACATGGACGCCGCGTCGAAGTCCGCGTCGTCGAGCAGGATCATCGCGGACTTGCCGCCCAGCTCCAGGAAGACCTTCTTCACGGTGGCGCTGGCCGCCGCCATGATCTGGCGGCCGACGGCGGTGGAGCCGGTGAAGCTGATGATGTCGACGTCCGGGTGGGTGGTCATGATCTCGCCGACGGCGACGTCGGAGGAGGACAGCACGTTGATCACGCCGGCCGGGATGTCGGTGTGCTCGGCGATGAGCTCGCCCAGGGGCAGGGTGACCAGCGGGGTGTCGGGCGCGCCCTTCAGCACGACCGTGCAGCCGGCGGCGAGCGCGGGCGCGATCTTGGCCAGGGCGAGCTGGTTGGGGTAGTTGTAGGGCAGGATGGCCGAGACGACTCCGCCCGCCTCCTTCTCCACCCAGCGCAGATGGCGCCGGCCGCGGCTCTCCAGCTCGCCCAGCTCCTGCACCAGGGGGTAGTTCTCCAGCAGGTCGGCGTAGTAGCCGAGATATCTGACCGGGTCATCGAGCTGGGGTCCGTGGGTGAGCGTGCGGGTCGCGCCGACCTCGGCGATCGTCACCTCGCGCAGTTCGTCGCCGTGCTCGACCAGCGCCTTGTGCAGCTGCCGCAGGCACCGGACGCGCAGGTCCTTGTCCGTGGCCCAGCCCGAGGTCTCGAACGCGCGGCGGGCCGCGGCGATGGCGGCCTCGGCGTCGGCGACCGTGGCGTCCGGCGCGTGCCCGTACAGCTCTCCCGTCGCGGGGTTGACCGAGGGGAACGTCCGCTCCGCCTCGACCAGCTTCCCGTCGATGAGCAGGCGCTTCGTCACGCCCGGCGCCTTGTGGTCAGATCCCATCCTGCCTCCTCGTCGATGGCTGGAAACTACATTCTCACTTCTTGCAAATCAAGCATTCACTACGGAGAATGCCAATCGTACGAGGACACTCCCCTCCCCGGGACCGCGGCACGGCCGGGGACTTCCGGAAGGGCTTTAAATGAGAGTAGTGTTCTCACATTCGGAAGGGAGATTCTCGTGATCCAGACGACAGCGCTGAATCCGTCGTTGGGGGTGGAGGTGACCGGCGTCGTCGACTGGCTCGACGACGCGGTGATCAGCCAGTGCGTGGAAGCGCTGAAGTGGCGCGGCGTCCTGCTGGTCCGCGGCGCGGACTTCGACGACGAGACCCAGCTCGCCTTCAGCCGCAAGATCGGCGAGGTGGTGAACGTCGGCGGCTCCGAGCTGTTCACCGTCAGCCTCGACCGGAGCAAGAACGTCGCCGCCGAATACCTCAAGGGCACCTTCAACTGGCACATCGACGGCACCACCGACCCGGTGCCGATCAAGGCGACCACCCTGACCGCCCGGCATGTGGCCATGGTCGGCGGCGGCACCGAGTTCGCCAGCACCTACGCCGCCTACGAGAACATGCCGGAGAAGGAGCGCGCCCGCTATGAGGGGCTGCGCGTGGTGCACAGCTTCGGCGCGGCACAGCGGCTGGTGAAGCCCGATGCCAGCGACCGGGAGAAGGCCATGTGGGACTCCCTGCCCAAGCAGGAGGTGTCCCTGGTCTGGAAGCGCAAGGACGGCAGGCGCTCGTTCGTCATCGGCGCGACCGCCGACCACGTGATCGGCATGGACCCCGACGAGAGCCGCGCGCTCCTGGACGAACTGCTCGACTACTGCACGCAGGAACGCTTCCGCTACACCCACGAGTGGTCGGTCGGCGACCTCGTCATGTGGGACAACACGGGCATGCTGCACCGTGCCCTCCCCTACGACGCGTCCTCCGAACGCGAGATGCGCCGTACCACGATCTTCGGAGAAGAGGCATTCACGTGAGAACCGCGGTAGTGACCGGCGGCGCCTCGGGCATCGGCCTGGCGATCGCCGAACGGCTGAAGGCCGACGGGTACCGTGTCGCCACGCTGGACCTCAACCCCCTGGACGACGCGCACTCCTACAAGGTCGACGTGACGAGCCGCGAGCAGATCGACGACGCGCTCGCCCGGATCAGGCAGGACCTGGGCCCCGTCACCATCCTGGTGAACAACGCCGGGGTGGACGGCGGCACCAAGCGCTTCGGCAAGGTGACGTTCGAGCACTGGCAGCGGATCCTCGACATCAACCTGAACGGCGTCTTCCACTGCGTCCAGGCCGTGCTCCCCGACATGACGGAGGCGGGCTGGGGGCGGATCGTCAACATCTCCTCCTCCAGCACCCACTCCGGCCAGCCGTACATGACGCACTACGTGGCGGCCAAGTCGGCGGTCAACGGGCTGACCAAGTCACTCGCCCTGGAACTCGGCCCCGCCGGCATCACCGTCAACGCGATACCGCCCGGTTTCGTCGACACACCGCTGCTGCGCAAGGCCGAGTCGCTGGGCCAGCTCGGCGGGACCGTCGAGGACCACATCCAGCGCACGCCCGTCCGCCGTGTCGGCAGACCCGAGGACATCGCCGCGACCTGCTCCTTCCTCATCTCCGAGGAGGCCGGATACATCACCGGGCAGATCGTCGGCGTCAACGGCGGCCGGAACACCTGATCCGGGCGCAGAGGAACACCGAGTACAGAGTAAGGAACAGCACCACATGGGACGTGTTGAAGGCAAGGTCGCGTTCATCACCGGCGCGGCGCGCGGTCAGGGTCGCAGTCACGCGGTACGGCTCGCCGAGGAAGGCGCCGACATCATCGCGGTAGACCTGTGCCAGAGCCTGGAGACCGTCAACTACCCCCTTGCCACACCGGAGGACCTGAAGGAGACGGTCCGCCTGGTCGAGGAGAAGGGCCGCCGCATCGTGGCGGTGCAGGCGGACGTGCGCGTCGCCGAGCAGATGCGCGACGCGCTGGCGCGGGGCATCGCCGAACTCGGCAAGGTGGACATCGTCGTCGCGCAGGCCGGCATCGCCGGCATGAAGGGCAACCCGCCGCTCCAGGCGTGGTCGGACGTGGTGGACACCAACCTCGTCGGTTCGATCAACGCGATCCAGGCGGCGCTGCCGCACCTGTCCGAGGGCGCGTCGATCATCGCGACCGCCTCGGCCGCCGCGCTGATGAGCCACGGCATCGTGCAGGAGCCCGGCAAGGACCCCGGCGGCCACGCCTATGTCTTCGCCAAGCGCGCGCTGGCACAGTACGTGCACGATCTCGCGCTGAACCTCGC
>JAFACJ010000435.1 GCA_023425615.1 Actinomycetes bacterium | reverse complement strand
CTGTAGGGGAACATGTCGGGGTCGAGATCCGGCCGTGGCGCGAACGAGGCGTTGATGATCCGGACGCCGGGCGAGTTGATCGGCACCGCGGCAGCGACCGCGTAGTCCTCCTCGCCGGGCTTCATCCGCTTGGTCGGCATCACCATCAGCTCGTGGCAGATCGCGGCCGAGCTGATGTGCAGCTTCGCGCCGCGGATGACGATGCCGTCCGGGCGGCGGTCGACGATCCGGACGTACAGGTCGGGGTCGTCCTGCTTGCCGGGGGACAGCGCGCGGTTGCCCTTGGCGTCGGTGATCGTCTGGACGATCCGGATGTCGCGCCTCTTGGCGTCCTCGAAGTAGGCGAGCGCGCGTTCGGCGTACACCGGGTGGTCCTGGCGCATCCGGCTGGCGGCGGTCAGCACCATCAGCAGGCCGTTGGCCGTCGAGATGGTCGGGAAGTCCCAGTGCAGCTGGCGCTCCTGCGCGGCGCGCAGGTCCTCGACCGACTCGGGGATGAAGAAGTAGGGGCCGAACGCGTCGTCGCCCGGCTGGTAGTACTGGTCGTAGCCGCGGGCCGCGGCGAAGGCGGCGGCCGCCAGCAGCGGCTCGGCCGTCACGTCCGGCACGGCGTGGCCGTTGATGTACAGCTTGCGGCCATCCCGCAGGGACTCGATGTACTGGTCACCGGTGAGCATCGGACTGGTCCTTTCGGAGGGGGATCGGGGGTCGGGGATCGCGGGGCAGTCCGAGCACACGCTCGGCGATGATGTTCTTCTGGATCTCGTCGCTGCCGCCCGC
Organism: Actinomycetes bacterium; assembly: GCA_023425615.1. Lineage (GTDB taxonomy): Bacteria > Actinomycetota > Actinomycetes > Streptosporangiales > Streptosporangiaceae > Actinocorallia. The sequence goes on along the minus strand of JAFACJ010000435.1, from coordinate 4,355 downwards.
GATGCGGTGGGCCGGGGCGCCGAGCAGCAGCTGGCTCCAGGCGAAGGCGCCCCAGCCGCCGTGATCGATCGCCAGGCGCGGACCGAGGACGCGGGCGGCGACCGAGGTGTAGAACTCCATGTCCGCGGTGCTCAGCAGCTTCAGCACCGACCCGGCCTGGTCCTCGGCCGGCGCGGTCAGGCTGCGCCGGGCCGTCTCGCGAACGATCTGCTCGCGCTCCCACGCCTCGGCGAGCATCTCCCGCACGAGGGGGTCCTCATCCGCGCCCGTCGCGGCGGCCAGCGCGTACAGCCTGCGCACCGGGTCGTTCAGCAGGCCGTTGTGCTCGTCGCCCATCAGCGAGCGCTCGCTGGTCAGCGTGGTCAGCGCGATCGGCCAGCCACCGTCGACAGCGCCGATCCGCTGGGAGTCGGGCACCTCGACGTCGTCCATGAACACCTCGTTGAAGTGCTCGGCGCCGGTGATCTGCCGCAGCGGCCGCACCTGGATGCCGGGGGCGTCCATGTCGACGAGGAACGCGGTGATGCCGCGGTGGCGGTCGGCCACGTCGCCCGTCCGGGCCAGCAGCTCACCGAGATGGGCGAGATGGGCGTAGGACGACCAGACCTTCTGGCCGTTCACCACCCAGCCGCCCTCGGTGCGGCGGGCGGACGTCCGCAGGCTGGCCAGGTCCGAGCCCGCGCCCGGCTCGGAGAACAGCTGGCAGCAGATGATGTCGCCGCGCCAGATTCCGGGCAGATAGGCGGCCCGCTGCTCCTCGGTGCCGTGCTCCAGGATCGCCGGACCCACGATGTCGTGGCCGACCATGAAGCAGGCGGTGTTCGGGATCTCGTACTCGCGGAGCGCCGCGTGCACCGCGTTGCGGTGGGCGGTGGTCAGCCCGCGCCCGCCGTAGGCGACGGGGCCCTCGATCCAGGCGAGCCCGGCGTCGAACAGGTCGCGCTGCCAGGTCTGTGCTGCCTCGACCTCCGCTGCCTCCTCCTCCCCGCGGCGCAGCCCGACGCCCATCACGTCGTCGGGCCCCTCGCCCATGGCGGGCGGTGCCTTGCGGGGCACCCTCGGCGCCAGAAAGGCGTGCGCCTCGGCTGCGATGTCCTCGACGGTCGTCATGTGATCGCTCCCTCGGCGAGCCGCTCGCGCAGCACCGCCTTGTGGATCTTGCCGGTGGAGTTGCGGGGGAGTTCCCGTACCACGACCACCCGCGTGGGAATCTTGTAGCTGGCCAGCCGGCCTCGGCAGTGCTCGCGAAGCTCCTCGACGGCCAGACCGCCTCCGCCGTCCGGGCCGTCCTTCAACGTGACCACGGCGGTGACCACCTGGCCCCAGTGGTGGTCGGGCTCGCCCACGACCGCGATCTCCGCGACCCGCGGGTGATCGCCGATCACGTCCTCGATCTCCACCGGGTACACGTTCTCCCCACCGCGCACGATCATGTCGTCCGCCCGGCCGGCGAGATGGAGATAGCCCTCCTCGTCCTGCCAGGCCAGATCGCCGGCCCGCAGCCAGCCGTCGCGCACCACCCGGGCGGTCAGCTCCGGCTGTCCGAGGTAGCCGCTCATCACGGTGTCGCCGCGGCTGGCGATCTCTCCGATCTCGCCACGGGCGACCTCGTGGCCCGCGGCGTCGACCAGCCGCACATCGCAGCCGTATGCCGGTTTGCCGATCGCCCCGAGCAGCCACTCCTCGCCCGCCAGCGCGCGCCGGTGGTCCTCGGGCCGCAGCACCAGCTGCCCGCCGGCCTCGGTGCCGGCGCCGAAGCCGTTGTGCAGATCGCAGTCGAAGACCTCGACCATCTCCCGGATCACCGAGGTCGGCATCGGCGCACCGCCGTACATGATCGATCGAAGGCCCGGGTAGGGGGTATCCCGGACCCGCGGGTGCCCGAGCAGCTGAATGATCATGCTGGGCACGAGCATCGCCTGCCGCACCCGCCCGGACTGCAGCCAGCCCAGGCCGAGCTCCAGATCCCACTGCGGCAGCACCACCGAGCCCGCGCCGCGCGAGACGCCGTACAGGACATGGCCGATGCCGCCGGCGTGGAACAGCGGAGCGCCGGACATCAGCAGGTCGCCCGGCCGGATGCCCAGTTCCAGCACACCGGACTGGGTGATCGCCTTGATCATCCGCTGTGACTGCAGCACGCCCTTGGGCGTCCCGGTGGTTCCGCTGGTGAAGGAGATGCTGAGGATGTCGTCGTCGCCCGTGACCGCCGAGATCTCGCCCCCGTCGCCGCCCGAGGCGAGGAACTCCTCGAACGTGGGGAGACCGCCCGTCGAGGTGTCGAAGGTGACACGGGCCCGGACATGGGCCGCGGCCTCGGGGAAGCAGCCTGCGACCGCCTCCTCGTACCGGCCGCTGAGGAAGACGACCTTCGGCCGGCCGGCCGCCAGTACCGTGCGCACCTCGTCCGGGGCGAGGCGGAAGTTCAAGGCCGTGTAGGTGGCGCCGAGCTTCATGCACGCGAGGATCACCTCGACGTACGCGCAGGAGTCGGTGGCCATGATCGCGACCCGGTCCGCCCGTTCGACGCCCAGTGCCCGCAGCGCGCGCACCAGGCGGGTCACCCGGCTCTCGACCTCACCGAAGGTCAGGACCTCTCCCCCGGCGGAGACCAGGCACTCCGCGCCCGGAGTGAACCGGGCGTTCAGCGTCACCCAGTCCCCCGGGGCCAACCCCGATAGTTGCATGCCGCAGACACCTCCTCGCTGCGCGAATCAAGCCATCTGAATTTATTCAGATGGCTCCGGAATCCACAAGGGAGGCAAGGGGATGGATGACCTCGATCGCCCACGGCCCTGCTGCTGAACCGCCGACGGAGGTTCACTGGGATTTCTGACTAACCATCAGGTATAGTCGTCGTCAGATTCCGTCGCGCGCGCCGCTCCGGAAGGATCAAAGCAACCATGGACGAGACAGCGGAGCCAACGATGACCAGCGAGGCCGAAGGCTCAGCCGAGAGCCCGGACGCCGAGGCACCGGACGCCTCACGGCTACGGCAACTCATCAAGGCGGCCGAGGAGATCCAGCTCGCCGTCCGGCGTCAGGACGGCAGGGAGACCCCCGTCGGCGCGCGAGCGCTCCAGACCCGTGGCAAGCTGCTGGAGTCGGCCGCCCGGCTCTTCATCGAGCGCGGCTACCTCAACACCTCACTGAACGACGTGGCCCAGGACGCGGGCGTGAGCCTGCCGACGATCTACCAGTACTTCACTGACCGGAACGACATCGTGGCGACGCTGGCTGCCGACCACGCCCTCGGCATGCTCCGTGCGGGCGCCAGCGACTGGAAGCCCGAGGCGGGACGGCTCGGGCTGCGACGGGCCATCGCGGCGCTCGTCACGCAGTACGCCCAGAGCAGCCCGTTCTTCTCGCTCTGGGAGGTCGCCAGCCATGTCGATGAGCGCCTGGCCGACCTCAGGCACGACTTCGAGGACGCCTTCCGCAGCAGTTTCGCCCGGCGCATCCGCAAAGGCATCGAGCTCGGAGTGATCCGCCCCGACCTCGACCCGTTCGAGACGTCCCGCGCGATGAACCTCATGGTCCAGTCCTACTGCCACGACGTCTTCGTCACCAACGTCCGCCGCGGTGAGCCGGCCCCCGACCTCGACGACGTCATCGACCTCCTCACCGCCCTGTGGGCCGACGCCATCATCCTCCGAGAGCCCTATCAGCCCGAATCCCTCCGAACCACTCAAACCTGATCCCCGCCCCCGCCGCGCCACGGCTCCCGGGCGCGGCCATGGCGGTCATGGAGGGAAGGGGCAGCCTCGGAAAGGCGAAGGAGGCACGTTCCCACGTGCCTCCTTCGGGGATCCGGTCCGTCGCTCAGGCCGGGTAGGGGACCTTGCTCTTGGCGTCGGCCAGTGCACGGGCCCACCAGCCGAGCTGGACGAGCAGGACCTTGGCCGCGCTCTCGCTCGGCTCTGGCGCGCTGAGCGAATCGCCCTCGTCCAGGTAGCCCCAGACGTTGTGGAAGCTGACGGTGTCGCGCATCGTCACCGCGTGCAGTTCGGCGAAGACCTGGCGCAGGTGCTCCGTGGCGCGCAGGCCCCCGGAGATGCCGCCGTAGGAGACGATGCCGACCGGCTTGGCGTGCCACTGCCGGTTGTGCCAGTCGATCGCGTTCTTCAGCCCGGCGGGGTAGCTGTGGTTGTACTCCGGGGTGACCACGGCGAACGCGTCGGCGGCGGCGAACCGCTCGGCGAACGCGTCGATGGCGCGCTTGGCCTCGGGCTGGATCTCCTGCCCGTGCGCCGCCATCGCCAGCGGCAGGTCGACGTCGGCGAGATCGACGAGGTCGACCTCGAACCGGCCGAAGCCGGCGGCCTGGTCGGCGAACCAGCGGGCGACCCTCGGTC
>JAFACJ010000314.1 GCA_023425615.1 Actinomycetes bacterium | reverse complement strand
GGTCGTCACTGGCGAGGATGAAGGTGCCGATGCCTTCGCTGAGGGCCAGTTCGCCCAGTTCTTCGGCCCACTGGTCGGCCGGGCCGTCGAGTGGGGCGCGGGAGCGGTCGGAGAAGCGTCCGGTGATGTTCAGCAGCCGGCGGATCCGCCGGGGGGCGCGGCCTGCGGCCTGGGCGGCCTCGTCGATGACGGTGTTGCCGCGGGTCAGGTCGCCGGGCCGGAGGTAGGCCAGGGACGGCAGCCATCCGTCGGCCGAGCGGCCGATCAGCCGGAGCATGCGCGGTTTGAGGGCGCCTACCCAGATGCCGATGTCGTGGGCGGGCGCCGGTCCGCGTTTGGCGCCTCGTACGCGGTAGTGCTCGCCGGTGACCCGTACACCGCCTCGGGTCCGGGTGTCCCAGGTCTGGCGGATGACGTCGATGGCCTCGCTCAGGGCGGTGACGCTCTCACCGGCGCCGAGCCGGGGCGCTCCCATCGCTTCGATCGCGTCCCAGAAGGCGCCGGCGCCGATGCCGAGTTCGGCGCGTCCGCCGCTGAGCAGGTCGAGGGAGGCCGCGCTGCGTGCCAGCACGGCCGGTGGCCGCAGCGGCAGGTTCGCGACGTTGAGCGACAGGTGCACCCGGCTGGTGCGTGCGGCCACGAAGGACATCAGCGTCCAGGAGTCGAGGAAGGCCGCCTGGTAGGGGTGGTCCTGGAAGGTCACCAGGTCCAGGCCCGCCTCCTCCGACAGGACGGCGAGGGAGACCACCCTTTCGGTGTCGTCGTGGGAGGGGGTGAGGAACGAGCCGAACCGCAACTCGTGCCGGTAGTCGGACATGGCGGATGATCTCCTTGCAGAAGGTCTGTGGCACAGAAGAGTGCGGCAGCGCCGCGGGCGGCCGGGCGCGGTTCAGGAGGGGCCGGCCAGTTCGGCGGCCAGGCGGCACAGGTCGTCGGCGCCGCCGTTCACGGCGTAGCCGAGGGCGACGCGGCGGAGCAGCGCCAGGAAGAAGGTCGCCTCCTCCTGCGACAGGGAGCCGAGCACCTGCCGGGACACCAGGTCCAGTTTGCGTCGGTGGTCGGCGAGGACCCGCCGTCCGGTGTCGGTGACGCCGATCAGCCGCGACCGCCGGTCGGCCGGGTCCGGGCGGCGTTTCACCAGGTCGAGTGCCTCCAGGTCGTCGATGAGGTAGGTGAGGACCGTCCGGTCCATGCCGAGCCGCTCGGCCAGGGCCGCCTGGTTGAGTCCCTCCCCGCCCGCCGCGGCGGCCAGCAGGAGGTACCCGCGGGGACCGCTCGGGATATCACCGATGAGCGGTTCGACGGCCTTGTGGTAGGCGCGCAGGAGAGTGCCGAGCATCCATCCGAGGTCCTCTTCCAGCGGCGGTCCGCCCGTCTCGTCTGACATGTCTCCCATGATATCCGCTTGCAGATCTTCTGGAGGACAGATGATTTTGGAGAGGCACGGCACCCCGGCGGCGGGCCTCGCCCGAGGGGAGGGGAATACCGCCGTCGGCGGCATCCGCGTTGGTCATGGTGCGCCTCCCCGGGCTCGGTCATCCCGCAAGATCTGCGCATTCTGCGCAAACTTAACTCATGTTCTTGAGCAAAGAACCTGGACGCTGTTTCACTCGTGGGCATATCGCTGAAACCTGTGGAGTGACATGCCCAGTTCCGTGACGAGCCCGCCGCCCATGCACGACGGGTACGCGGTGCTCCGCGAGGTGGAGGACCGCGTCCTCTGGCTGTCGAGTTCGATCATCCATCACGCCAACGCGGTACGGCCGAACCCGTCGGGGCTCAAGGTCGGCGGCCACCAGGCGTCGTCGGCGTCGATGGTGTCGATCATGACGTCGCTGTGGTTCCGGCATCTGCGGCCCGAGGACCGGGTGTCGGTGAAGCCGCACGCCTCACCGGTGCTGCACGCCGTCAACTACCTGCTCGGCGGGCTCGACGCGGCGTACCTGACGCGGCTGCGCGAGTTCGGCGGCCTGCAGAGCTATCCGAGCCGGATCAAGGACCCCGATCCCGTCGACTACTCGACCGGATCCGTCGGCATCGGCGCGACCGCTCCGATCTGGGGCGCGATCTCGCGCCGCTACGTCGACGGCGCCTTCGGCGGGGCGGGCACCGGACGGCAGTACTCGCTGGTCGGCGACGCCGAACTCGACGAGGGAGCCATCTGGGAGACCGTGCTGGATCAGGCGGTCTCCGAACTCGGCGAGGTCGTCTGGATCGTCGACCTGAACCGGCAGTCGCTGGACCGGGTCGTGCCGAACATCGCCGCGGGCAGGCTGCGCGGCATGTTCGACGCCGCGGGCTGGCAGGTCATCACGCTCAAGTACGGCACTCTCCTGGAAGGGCTGTTCTCCCGGCCGGACGGTGAGGTGTTCCGCGCGCGGATCGACGAGATGGCCAACCCCGAGTACCAGAGGCTGCTGCGGTGCGACGCCGCCGAGCTCCGCCGCCGTCTGCCCGGCGACGGGCCGGAGGCCGCCCGGATCGCCGAGCTGCTCGCCCACGTCGAGGACGCCACCCTGGTCGAGGCGTTCGCGAACCTCGGCGGCCATGACCTCGGCGCGCTGGACGAGGCGTTCGCCGTCATCGACGACACCCGGCCCACCGTGATCTTCGCCTACACGGTCAAGGGCTACGGGCTGGCCACCAAGGGGCACCCGCAGAACCACTCGGCGCTGCTGACGGCGGCGCAGATGCGCGAGCTCGCCGAACGGACCGGCGGCGACCCCGACGATCCCTGGCGCGCCTTCCCCGAAGGCGGCGCCGCGCACGCCCTGTGCCTGGAGGCCGCGCGGCGGCTCGCCCGTCCGGAGATCCCCCGGCGGGAGCC
>JAFACJ010000309.1 GCA_023425615.1 Actinomycetes bacterium | reverse complement strand
CTACGACGTGGAGCTCCCCGAGGGGGACGCGGTGGCGGACGAGGTCTTCCGCGCGGTCGCCCAGCGGGTCCACGCCGGCTACTGCACCGTCGGCAAGGCGCTCAAGGAGGTGACGCCGGTCGTCCAGGTGCTGCCCTGACCCCCGGGTCGGGGACCCACCCCCGGGGAGGGCAGGGTACCTACTCCAAAAGTCTGAGATGAAGACCATCCGACGTGGTGATCTCAAAGGAGTTAATTTCCGACAAAGTTAACGCATGGTCCAGATCGCCACAGCTCCCCCGGAAATCCTGGCCCCGGGTGGCGACACGGACGTCCGGACGCAGGCCCCGGAGGTCCGCACGCCCCCCGTCTGGCGGGAACTCCTGCTCATCGCCCTGTTCTACTCCGCCTACATGGCGACCCGGATCATCCTCAACGCCCCTGGCGGGCCCCGCGAGGCCTTCCGGCACGCCGCACAGGTCCTGCACTGGGAGCGGGCTGCGGGCCTGGACGTGGAGCTGGGCCTCAACCAGGCGCTGCTGCGCCACGAGTGGCTCGCCACGGCCGCCAACCTCTTCTACCTGAGCGCGCACTTCGCGGTGACGATCGGCGTCGCCGTCTGGCTGTACCGGCGGCGGGCGCGCCACTACGCCTGGCTGCGCACCGGCCTCATGGCCGCGACCGGCCTCGCCCTCATCGGGTTCTGGCTCTACCCCCTGGCGCCCCCGCGCTTCCTGCCCGAGCACGGCTTCGTCGACCCCGTCGTCTTCTTCGACACCCCCGGCCTGTACTCCTCCGGCGCCTCGACCGCGATGGCCAACCAGTACGCCGCGATGCCGTCCATGCACGCGGGCTGGGCGTTCTGGTGCGGCCTGGCGCTGCTCCTGCTCGGCCGCTCCTGGTGGACGCGGATCCTCGGCGTCCTCTACCCGGTGACGACCGTGCTGGTCATCCTGGCGACGGCCAACCACTACCTGCTGGACGCCGCGGCCGGGATCGCGCTGATCGTTCTCGGACTCGGTGTGTCGCGGCTGGCTTATACGCGCTTCGGCAAGACGGTGACGGCACAATGACCGTCTGTGCGCATCTTCGAGCCCATCCTCGCCCTGCTGCTGCTCACCGGCTGCTCCGCCGCCCGCGCCCCTGAGCCGGTGGTGACCGGGGCGGCCCCGGCGAAGGCGGCGCCGTCCGCGGCCACCACCGCCGAGAACGGCCTGCCCGGCACCGCCGACTGGAAGATCGGGCGGCGGGGCGGCGAGCACGAGATCGAGGGGTTCGCCGACCGGGTGAGCGTGCCCCCCGGCGCGGACTTCCGGCTGTTCGTCTCCACCACCCGCCCGTCCTGGCACGTCGAGGCCTTCCGGATCGGCTGGTACGGCGGCAAGCGCGCACGGCTGCTGTGGACGTCCCCGGCGCAGACCGGGACCCGGCAGGCCGCCGCCCGGATCGACCCCGCCACCCTCACCGTCACCGCGCCCTGGAAGCCGTCGCTGACCGTCCCGACGCGGGGCTGGCCCGCCGGCTCCTACCTGCTGCGCCTGACCGCCTCCTCCGGCGCCCAGCGGTATGTGCCGATCACCGTCCGGTCCCCCGACGCCGCCGGGCGCCTCGTCGTCCTCAACGCCACCACCACCTGGCAGGCGTACAACGGCTGGGGCGGGCACGACCTGTACGGCGGGCCCACCGGGTTCGACAGCCGCTCCCGCGCGGTGAGCTTCGACCGGCCCTACGACCTGGACGGCGCCGAGAAGTTCCGCGTCCACGAACTGGACGCGATCGTGCTGGCCGAGAAGCAGGGGCTGCCGCTGGCCTACGCCACCGACAACGACCTGCACCGCGACGGCGGGCTGCTGCACGGCGCCCGCGGGCTCATCACCCTGGGCCACGACGAGTACTGGTCGACCGCCATGTGGCGGCGTACCGAGCAGGCCAGGGACCGCGGCGTCAACCTCGCCTTCCTCGGCGCCAACGCGGTCAACCGGCACATCCGCTTCGCCCCCACCCGGCTCGGCGAGGACCGCCTGGTCATCTGCTACAAGTCCGCCGACGACCCGATAGGCCGCACCGACCCCGGCGAGACGACCGTCGACTGGCGGATCGGCACCCCGCCCCGGCCGGAGAGCGCCCTGATCGGCATCCAGTACAACTGCTTCCCCGCCGACGGCGCCTACGTCGTCCGCCGTCCCGGCAACTGGCTGTTCGCGGGCACCGGAGCGACCAAGGGCAAGGCGTACCCGGGCCTGATGGGGCCCGAGACCGACGGGCTGAACCGGTCGGGGCCGATCCCGCGCCCGATCGAGGTGCTGTCCCACTCCCCCATACGGTGCGGTTCGGGGAGCGCGACGCACGCCGACTCCACCTACTACACGACCAAGAGCGGCGCGGGGGTCTTCGCCTCCGGGGGGATGCGCTTCACCTGCGCGCTGCGCGGCCCGCGCTGCGGCCACGGCGTCACCTGGGAGAGCCGGGCGTTCGTCGCCGGAGTCATCGCCAACCTGCTGAAGGGGTTCGCCGCGGGCCCCGCCGGGTTCGCCCACCCGGCCGAGGACGACCTGGACTCCGTCTCCGGCTTCTGAGCCCTCTCGGGGCCCGGCCGCGGCCGGGCCCCGAGAGGATTCAGCCCGTCGTGCCGTAGAAGACCCGCTCGGTGACCTCGCGGGCGTGCCTGGCGTGCTTGCGCCAGTCCTCCAGCATGTCGCCGGTGCCCGGGTAGCCCAGCAGCCGGCTGACGGCCGTGCGCTCCCGGTGGTGGTCGGTCGGCAGGAGGTCGGAGGCGCGGCCGCGCACCAGCATCACCGCGCCGCGGATCCGGGTGGCCAGCTCCCAGGCGTCGGCCAGCGTCTGGGCGTCGCGCGAGCTCAGCAGCGAGTACTCCACGGCGGCCTCCAGCGCGCTCAGCGTGCGGGTGGTGGGCAGCTCGGGCACCTCGAAGGCGTGGCGGAGCTGGAGCAGCTGGGCCACCCACTCCACGTCCGACAGGCCGCCGGGGCCGAGCTTGAGGTGCAGCCGCCGGTCGACGCCGCGCGGCAGCCGCTCGGCCTCCATCCGCGCCTTGAGGCGGCGGATGTCCTGCACGTCGCGCTCGCTGATACCGCCCTCGGGCCAGCGGATCGGGTTGATGATCTCGGCGAACCGCGCGCACAGCTCCGGGTCGCCGATGACCGGGTCGGCGCGCAGCAGCGCCTGGCTCTCCCACGGCGAGGACCAGCGCCGGTAGTAGGCGGCGTACGACGACAGGCTGCGCACCAGCGGACCCGACTTGCCCTCCGGGCGGAGGTTGGGGTCGATGCCCAGCGGCGGCTCGGGCGCCGGCAGCGCCAGCAGCCGGCGCAGCTCCTCGACGACGGCGTGCGCCGCCCGGTGCGCCTCGCCGTCCTCGACTCCCTCCAGCGCCTCGTAGACGAACATGACGTCGGCGTCGCTGCCGTAGTTCAGCTCGCGCCCCCCGTACCTGCCCATCGCCACGATCGCCAGCCGGGCCGGGACCGGCTCGCCCTTCTCGGTCTCCAGCTTGTTGACGGCCGCGGCGAGCGCCGCCTCCAGGGTGACGGAGGTGATGTCGCTGAGCGCCTCGCTGACCGTCCGCACGTCGGCCAGGCCCAGCAGGTCGGCCGCCGAGATGCGGAACAGCTCGCGCCGCCGGATCGCCCGCACGGCCGCGACGGCGTGCTCGGCCTTCTGCCGGTCGCCGTGCCGGCCCACCACCGCCAGCGCCTCGGCGCGCAGGTCCGCCACGGGGCGGGGGGCGAGCTCGGCGTCGTCGCCCAGGATCTTCACCCCGTCGGGGGCGCGCAGCAGCAGGTCGGTGACGTAGGCGCTGGAGGCCAGCAGCCGCGCCATCCGCTCGGCCACCGTCACGTCGTCGCGCAGCAGCCGCAGGTACCAGGGGGTGGCGCCCAGCGCGTCGCTGACCCGGCGGAAGCCCAGCAGGCCGGCGTCCGGGTCGGGCGCGTCGGCGAACCAGCCGAGCATCACCGGCAGCAGGGTGCGCTGGATCGCCGCCCGCCGCGACACCCCGCGGGTGAGCGCCTCGATGTGGCGCAGCGCCCCGGCCGGGTCGTTGTAGCCCAGCGCCAGCAGCCGCGCCCGCGCGGCCTCGGGGGTGAGCCTGGCCTCCTCGCCCGGCAGGTTGGCCACCGCCCGCAGCAGCGGCCGGTAGAAGAGCTTCTCGTGGATGCGCCGGACGCCCCGCGCGTGCCGGCGCCACAGCTCGGTGAAGCGCTCGGCGGGGTCGCCCGTCAGGCCCAGCGCCCGGCCCAGCCGGCGCAGCCCCGC
>JAFACJ010000239.1 GCA_023425615.1 Actinomycetes bacterium | reverse complement strand
GGCGCACGGGGACCCGGACCCGGCCCTCCGCCTCGCGGTCTTCACCGGCGAGGCGCTGTCACCTCGTCTGCTGGAGCGGCTCGCCGGGCTCCGGCCGGCGCCGGAGGCGGCCCACGTCTACGGATCGGCCGAGACGGGGCACCGCGCCTCGGTATGGCATGACGACGGGCGGGCGGAGGACGTGGCGCCGATCGGACGCCCGACCGCCGGCACCCGGATCTATGTGCTGGACGACCGGCTCCGCCCGGTACCGCCCGGCGTCCCCGGTGAGTTGTACGTCGCCGGCGGCGGTCTGGCGCGCGGCTACCTGAACCGGCCGGGCGGGACGGCCGCACGGTTCGTGGCGTGCCCGTTCGGGCCCCCCGGTGAGCGCATGTACCGGACGGGGGACGTCGGACGCTGGAACGGGGCCGGTGTCCTCGAACATCTGGGACGCGCCGCTGACCGGGTCAGGATCGGAGGGCGCCGTCTCGACCTGAGAACGGTCGAGACGGTACTGACCGGGCATTCTGCCGTCGCTGCGTCAACCGTGATCGTCCGCGAGGACCGGCCGGGCGAAAAGCGGCTCGTCGCCTATGTGACACCGGCCGACGGCGCCGTGATCGACGGACCCGCGCTGCGGAGGTATGCGGCGGGCGTGCTTCCCGACCCCATGCTGCCGACCGTCGCGGTGCTGGATCCCCTCGGGCCGGCACCGGCCGGTGACGCCTTCGCCGGCCGCGCGCCGCGGACTCCCGTCGAGGAGATCCTCTGCGGTCTGTTCGCCGAGGTGCTGGGGCTGGACCGGGTCGGTATCGATGACGGGTTCTTCGAACTGGGCGGCAACTCGCTGCTGGCGACCCGGCTGGTGAGCAGGATCCGCTCGGCGCTGAACGCCGAACCGGCGATCCGGGTCCTGTTCGAGACGCCGACGGTCGCGGGCCTTGCCGCCCGGTTGGACGAGGCGGCGGCGGCACGGCCCGGCCTGGCGCGGACCGCCGGACCGGACGCGCCGCCGCTGTCGTTCGCGCAGCAGCGGTTGTGGTTCCTGCACCGCCTGGAAGGCGTCTCGGGAACCCACAACATCCCTATCGCCCTGCGTCTCACCGGTGCCTTGGACGTCTCCGCGCTCCGGTCGGCGCTGAGCGACGTGGTCGCCCGGCACGAGAGCTTGAGGACGGTGTTCCCCACCGCGAGGGAGTCCCGTTCCAGCGGGTCCTGCCGGCGGATGAGATCCGGATCGAACTGCCGATGACGGAGGTCGGGGCCGCGGAGGTCGCCGGTGTTCTGGCGGCACATGCGTTCCGGGGGTTCACGCTGGAGTCGGAGCCTCCGATCCGCGCCGAACTGCTGGTCCTCGGCCCCGAGGAGCATGTGCTGCTGGTGGTGCTGCATCACATCGCGGCGGACGGCTGGTCGCTGGGGCCGTTGGCCAGGGACCTGGCCGGTGCTTACACGGCACGGCGCCGGGGCACCGCTCCGGCTTGGACGCCGCTGCCCGTGCAGTACGCCGACTACACGCTGTGGCAGCGGGACCTCCTCGGCGAGGCCGATGATCCGGGCAGCGTGATGTCCCGCCAGATCGAGTTCTGGCGCGGTGCGCTGGACGGGATGCCGGATCAGATCGAACTCCCCGCCGACCGGGTCCGTCCGGCGGAGCCGAGTTTCCGCGGCGGGACCGTCCCCTTCCGAGTGGACGCACCGGTCCACGCGGGCCTGGTGGCACTGGCGCGCGACTGCCAGGCCAGCGTCTTCATGGTGGTGCAGGCGGCGCTGGCGACGCTGCTGTCCCGGCTGGGGGCCGGTACGGACATCCCCATCGGCTCACCGGTGGCGGGCCGTACCGATGACGCGCTGGACGACCTGGTGGGCTGCTTCGTCAACACCCTGGTCCTGCGGACCGACCTGAGCGGCGACCCGACGTTCCGTGAGCTCGTCGGCCGCGTCCGGCGGACCGACCTCGCCGCCTACGGCCATCAGGACCTTCCGTTCGAGCGGCTCGTCGAAGCGCTCAACCCGGTCCGGCGGATGTCACGGCACCCGCTCTTCCAGGTGATGCTCGCCTTCGAGAACTTCCCCACCGACAGCCTGGATCTGCCCGGCCTCACCGTCACCGGGGAGGAGACCGAACGCAGGAGCGCCGAACTCGACCTCGTCCTCTCGGTCTCCGAACAGCGCGCGTCCGACGGCGCCCCCGCCGGTCTCGACGGCGAACTGGAGTACGCGCTCGACCTGTTCGACCGGGAGACCGGCGAGCTGCTCGCCGCCCGCTTCGCCGACCTGCTCGAGGCGGTGGTGAAAGCGCCCGACGCGCCGATCGGAGACCTCGACGTGGTGCCGCCGGACGAGCGGCGGCGCTTGCTCGAGGAAGGGAACGGCGCAGGGGCGCCCATCCCGCCGATCACGATCCCCGACCTGTTCCAGGAGCAGGTCCGGCGGTCTCCTGACGCCATCGCCGTCGTCTGCGAAGGAGAGTCCGCCTCGTACGCCGAGCTGAACGCGCGGGCGAACAGGCTGGCGCGCCTGCTGGTGGAGCGGGGCGTCGGGCCGGAGCTGCCCGTGGCACTCGCCGTTCCCCGGTCGATCGACGCGGTGGCGGCGATTCTGGCGGTGGTCAAGGCGGGCGGGGTGCATCTGCCGATCGACACCGACCACCCGGCCGACCGGATCGCCTACATGCTCCATGACACCGGGCCCGTCTGCCTCATCACCGGGCCCGGCGTCCTCGACCACGTCGGCCTGCCCGCGGGGACCATCCGCGTCACCCTGGGCGATCCGGCCGTCGAGCGCGGTCTTTCCGAGCTCCACGACCATGATCTGACCGATGACGACCGGGCGGCGCCTCTCGTCCCCGCCCATCCCGCGTACACGATCTACACGTCCGGCTCCACCGGTAGGCCCAAGGGCGTCCTCATCACCCATGAGAACGTGATCGCGCTCGTCGGCGGCTACTCCTCCTCCCTCTTCGGACCCAGGGTCGCGGCGGCCGGAGGGAGACGGCTCAAGCAGGCGCTCACGGTGTCGCTGGCCTTCGACGCCTCCTGGGTGGGCCTGCTGTGGATGATGTCGGGGCAGGAGCTGCACATGATCAGCGACCGGGTCCGCACCGATCCGCACGCGCTCTTGCGGTACGTGGCGGAGGAGCGGATCGACTACCTGGAGGCCACGCCGTCCCACGCGGAGCAGCTCGTGGAGGCGGGGCTGCTGGACTTGGACTGCCTTGGGATGCTCGTGCTGGGCGGGGAGTCACTCGGCGTGAAGCTGTGGGATGTGCTGCGCGGTGCCTCCGGCGTCGCCGTCTACAACATCTACGGCCCGACCGAATGCACCGTCGACACGCTGCTCTGCGATCTGGGCGACAGCGAACTCCCGGCCCTCGGCCCGCCGCGGGGCCCCCCCCCGGGGGTGGGG
>JAFACJ010000204.1 GCA_023425615.1 Actinomycetes bacterium | reverse complement strand
CCGGGGGATGAGCGCGCTCGAAGCGGGGCTGTGCACCTTCCCCGAGGCGCTCGGTGTGATGCTCGGCTCCCAGGTGGTGCCGCGGCTGTACCGCCGGATCGGCCCGCGGCGGCTGACGGCGACGGCTCTGGCCGCGGTGGGGCTGCTGATCCCGGTGGCGGGGCAGGTGCCGGTGACCGTCCTGCCCGTGGTGATGTTCGCTATCGGTTACGGCATGTCCCATGTTTTCGGCTCTGCGACGACCGCTGCTTTCGCCACGGTTCCCGCGGAGCTGACGGCCCAGGCGTCCGGTCTGTTCAACGCGGTGCGCCAGCTCGGCGCGGCGCTGGGCGTCGCCCTGGCCGCCACCGTCCTGGCGCTGCTCAAGCCGGCCGCCGCGCTGCCCGACGAAGGCGCCTACCACTGGGCCTTCGTGATGGCGGGGACGTTCTCGCTGCTGGGTGCGGCGCTCGCGCTGCGCGTCCCGGATGAGGACGCCGCGCCGACCATGGTCGCCCCGGACGAGGCGGTGGCGATGGAGCCCGCCGCCGCCTGAGCGCGGTCGATGTCCGGAAGGCGGTTGCGGTCCTGACCACAAAAGGGGACCATGGTGCGACCAGCCAATTACACAGAGTGATAAAACGATCTCGGTGGAGGCTTGATGGGTGATCGGATACGGAGTCTGCGGCTTCCCGGCCGTCCCGAGCAGGTGCGGGCGGCGAGACGTTTCGTCGCCGACGTGCTCGGAGACGCCCACGCCCATCGTGACGAGGCGGTGCTGCTGGTCAGCGAGACCGCGACGAACGCCGTCGAGCACAGCGGCAGCGGCGCGCCGGGCGGGCATTTCACGGTCACCGTCAGCCGCACCGACACCTGGGCCAGGGTCGTGGTCGCCGACGAGGGTTCGGTGCGCACCCCGTGCTTCTGCCGGGTGAGCGTCGAGGCCACCGAGGGCAGGGGCAGCGAACTCCTGGACGGCTGCGCCTCACGCTGGGGCTTCACCCGCGGCCCCGAGGGCACCCAGGTCTGGTTCGACGTGGGCGTCCGGCGGTCTGAGGAGCGTGACGCGCACGACGGCCGGGTCGGCGCCGCCTTCGGCGAGGCCACCGGCATACTGGGCTCATGATCGAGCAAGTCGTCATCGATGACGAGGTGCGCGTCCTGCGTCCCGATTTCGCGGTCCTGGTGATGGTCGCACACGGGCTGCGCAACGGTCCGGGCGACGCGGAGTCGGCGTCCTGGCTGACGGCCGCCGCCCGCACGGCGAACCCGGAGGACCCCCACGTGCTGGCGTGGCGGGAGGCGTACCGGGCGTTCGGCGCCAAGCCCAGCCGTACCCGTCCCTCGGTCGACGCGCTGCTGCGCCGTGCCGACTCCCTGCCGTCCATCAACCGGGTGGTGGACGCCTACAACGCGGTGAGCGTCGAGTACGCGGTGCCGATCGGCGGTGAGGACCTCGACCGGTATCTGGGCGCGGCCCATCTGACGGTCGCCAAGGGCGATGAGGCGTTCGACGGCGGTGAGCCGCCCGAGCCGGGCGAGGTCGTCTGGCGGGATGACGAGGGCGTGACGTGCCGCCGTTGGAACTGGCGTCAATGCGTCAGGACGCGGATCACGGAAGAGACGAGAAATGCCCTTTTCCTACTGGAACGCCTGGAGCCTTACCCCCTGGAACGGCTTCACGCGGCGGGCGAGGCATTGGCGACGCGCTTGCGCGCCATCTCCCCCGAGGTCGAGATCGAAGGCCGGTTGCTGAAGGCGTAAACCCGCCGGACAGCCGCCGGTCAGAAAGGGGAATTCCCCAAAGCCCGGAAATCGGCGCTGGGAAACGCTGTTCCAGCGCCGATCGCCTCGGTGTCAGTGGTCGGCGAACGCCTGTGCCGACTGCCGGGTGGGCCGCAGCCCCACCGACTCCAGCGCCCGGCGGTAGGCGGCGGTCGCGCTGGCGCCGTCCCCCGCCGCGTCGAACAGATCGCCCAGCTCACGGGAGAGGGAGGCGGTGAGCCGGCTCGCGGGCAAACGTTCCAATTGCGCGGCGGTCGCGCGCAGCACGGTCAGCGCCTCCTCGCGGCCGGCCCGCGCCAGATGCGCCTGGGCCAGGACGAGCCGCGCCTGCGCCGTGATCGTGTCGAAGTCCTGGCGGGGCAGGGAGTCGAGGGTGTCGCGGACCGTCTCGATGGCCTCCTCCAGCCGGCCGAGCCGGATCAGCGCCCGCGCCGACTCGATGACGCAGGCGGTGGCCTCATCACCGCTCAGTTCGGGAGCCGCCGCCGTCAGCAGCGCCAGCGCGCGCCGGTTGTCTGACTCATCGCCGCGGATCAGCGCCCGGGCGCCCGCCACCCGCAGCCGCGCCTGCGCGGTGGCGCGGGAACGCGCCGAAGCCGCCTCCAGCGCCTGGTCGGCGAGGTAGATGGCGTCGCCGAGCGCGCTCTCCTCCAGCGCCCGCTCGCTGGCCCTGCGGTAGTCGGAGACGACGTCCGTCTCATCGGGCAGGTGCCGGGTGAGCTCGTGCGCCCGCACGGTGTCGCCGCGGTCCAGATAGGCCAGCAGCAGCACCCGCGCGGTCTCCGCGAGGTCGGCGCCGGTGCGCAGGCCCAGGCCGGTGAGCCTGGACAGGGCGCGCTCCCCGAGTGCCACGGCCTGGCCGAGGTCGCCGACGGCGTGGTAGCAGCGGGTCAGCGCGATGACGGACGGCAGCCAGCTCGTGCGTCCGGCGTCGCGTTCGGCGAGCTCGCGCAGTTCCTCGAACTCGGCGATGGCCTCACCGGCCCGGCCGAGCCGCTCCAGCGCCGCGGCGCGGCCCCAGCGGGCGCGCAGGGTCAGCTCCGGATTGTCGTCGGCGGCGATGACGTCGTCGAAGCCCTCCAGTGCCTTGGCGGCGTTCCCGCCGAGCAGCGCCAGCTCGCAGTGCCTGGCCCTGACCTCGACATGGGCGCGCTGCTCGGGCTCGATGCCCTCGGAGAGATATTCGGGGGTGCAGCCCAGCCGTTCGGCGAGCAGCTTGAGCACGGCCGGGGTGGGGGTGCGCTTTCCCGACTCGATCAGCGAAATGTAGCTGTCGGAGAGGTCGTGGCCGGCCAGTTGGGCCTGCGACATGCGGCGTGTCAACCGCAGGTCGCGCACGCGTTCTCCGACACTGCCTGGACCCGGCATGACAACTCTCTTAGTGGAAGGCTGGAGGCGGTGGGGGTGCCGACATAATCGCACCGGACCATCTACAGGCTCGAAATGAACCTGCACGGTGCATTTGCAAGCGTAGCCAATCGCGGGCCGTAATATCCTGGCTGTATCACACCTGTGACATTGGGCGTCAGGAACGCTGTACGGGAAGGTGTAAAACTCACCTATACGTAAGCGGCCCGTCCCCGTGGGGATACGGACCGCTCGCTTGGACGCCAGGGATGCCCGGTGGGTTCGGGCGCCGGTGCGCTAGGCCTCGGGCACCTCGTCGGACGCCGTTCGCTCGGCCAGTTGCCGGTGCAGCTCCGCGGCCTGGCGGTGCCATTCCCCCGATTCGCCGACGAGCTGGTCGAGCTGCGACTGCACGCCCTCAAGGCGCAGCCGCCGCGGCTCCAGATCATGGGCGTTGCCGGTGGTGACCTCGGCCGCCAGTTCCGTACGCATCTTGGGAATCGCGTCGATCATCTCGCGCAGCCGGTCCTCCAGCGACTTCGTCTTCCCGTTGGGGAAGATCATTTCGCAGACCTCGGCGTAGAGCTGGTCGGGGTAGGGCAGGAAGTCGACGGTGCGCAGCGCCTGGTCCTGGCCGGCGGACTCGGCGATGAACTTCCCGTAGCCCAGCAGCCGTCCCACGATCGACCGCTCGTAGCTCATGTCCGTCACCTTCCCCAGCGGCATCATCGCCACGTCGCGGGTGATGAGCCCGGTGGTGAGCAGCATCCGCTGGTTGGTGATGACGAAGTAGACGACCGACCACTCGGCGACCTCGTAGACGAACCAGCCGAGCAGGGCGAGCCAGCCCAGCCAGATGAGGTTGACCAGCAGTCCCGCCTCGCCGCCGGCGAAGGTGTTGGACAGCACACCGGCCAGGATCAGCCCGCCGAGCACGAACAGCACCGGCTTCATCAGCACGGCCGGATGCTTGCGCACCACGATGACCTGGCGTTCCTGCGGCAGAAGGTAGCGGTTGATGGTGGCGGGCGCCGATTTCTTCGGCGTGACCAGCCTCATGTGCCCAGGGAGTTCACGAAGGTGGCCAGGGACCCGGCCGCGTCACCGAGCCCGGACGCCATGCGGTTGAGCAGATCCGCCGCGGCGCCGGGCTGATTGATGACGTAGAGAGCGGCGAGGATGCCGCCGGCCCATTTGAGGTGCTTCTTGTTGATCACGAACCGCCTCCCGCAGGGGACTTGCAAGACCCACCCACACAGTAGCGGTCCTACCCAGGAAAACCCTTTGCCCCACCGGGGGTTTCGCGATTTCAGGTGCCGATGCGCGGCGCTCTTTCGGCGGCGACGATCGCCAGTACGCGCAGATGCCGCCGTGCGATCCTCTCGACGAGGTCGGGCTCGTTCGAGCCGATGATGTCCTGGGCGCCGTGGAGTGCGGCAGAAACACAGCGGTTGACGGTGGAGGTCGGATGGACGGTGGCGAACTCCTTGCGCAGCCGTTCGGTGACCTCTTCGTATGCCTGCAGGTCTTGAGCCATCGATGCGTTTCCTTGCCTCGCTCGCCGCACCCCGGCGGGTCCCCGAACGGGCCAGGGCGGCGAGAGGAGCATCACGCTCCGTGCCCGGTTAGTACCCGGCGCGCGGAGCGCTCGAACCTGCGCGGCTCCGGCGCGTCACGCCGTTCCGTACAGACGGTCACCGGCGTCGCCGAGGCCCGGGATGATGTAGCCGTTCTCATTGAGCCGCTCGTCGATCGCCGCGGTGACGACCCTGACCGGCATGGTCTGGGGG
>JAFACJ010000169.1 GCA_023425615.1 Actinomycetes bacterium | reverse complement strand
GCGCGTGCGGTCTCCATGACCAGGGAGCGGGCGGCGTACAGGTCGGTCTGGGAGTCGGCGATCAGTCCCTGGATGAGCTGGAACTCGGCGATGGGGGGGCCGGACTGCTTGCGTTCCAGGGCGTAGGAGACGGTCTCGTCGACCAGGCGCTGGGAGGCGCCGACGCACAGGGCGGCGATGTGCAGGCGGCCGTGGGCCAGGCAGCGCATCGCGGTGATGTAGCCGTTGCCGCGCCCCGCGGGGCCGCCGATGAGGGCGTCGGCGGGGACCCGCACATCGTCCAGGTACACCTCGGCCGTCCAGGCGCCGTGCTGGCCCATCTTCTTGTCCTTGGGTCCCACGGTCAGTCCGGGGGTGCCGGCGGGGACGAGGAAGACGGAGATGTCGCGGGAGGCTTTCTCCTGTTCCCCGTGCCGGGCGAAGACCATGAACACATCGGCGACGGGGGCGTTGGTGATGTACCGCTTGCTCCCCGACAGGACGTAGTCGTCACCGTCCTGCCGCGCCGAGGTCTTCAAGCCCGCCGGGTCGGAGCCCGCCTCGTCCTCGGTGAGCGCGAAAGACGCCGTCCACTCACCGGAGGCCAGGCGCGGCAGATACGTCTTCTTCTGCTCCTCGGTGCCGCCTTCCATCAGGACGTGCCCGGCGATGCCGTTGTTGGTGCCGAACAGGGACCGGAAGGAAGGGGTGGTGTAGCCGAGTTCCATGACCAGGCGTGCCTCCTGGGCCATGGACAGGCCGAGGCCGCCGTACTCCTCGGGGATGGCGAAGCCGTACAGGCCCATGTCCGCGGCGGCCTGGCGCAGTTCGGCGGGCATCTGGTCGGTCTCGTCGATCTCGGCCTCGCGGGGCACCACCCGTTCGCGTACCAGGGCGCGCACCGCCTCGACGATCTCCTTGACGTCGCTGTCGTCCATAGTCCTGCGGCACCTCTCATCTATCGAAGTCTGGATACGTCGTGAAACGGAGTTCAGCCCCGCGGGACCTCGCGCCAGGGCTTCCCCTCCCAGGGATCCTGCTCCTTGGGCAGCCCGAGCACCCGTTCGGCGAGGATGTTCTTGTTGACCTCGCTGGTGCCGCCCTCGATCGTGTTGGCGCGGCTGCGCAGCATCCCGCGGATCTCGGCGGGCAGGTGCTCGGCGTAGGCGGCGGGATCGACGGGCCCGCCGGCGCCGCCCTCCCAGGCGGTGCCGCCGAGACCGAGCATCCGCGCGGCGGCCGCCTGCATGCGCTGGTTGAGCTCCGAGCCGTGCACCTTGCCGATCGAGCTCTCCGGACCCGGCGGCAGCCCCGCCTTCAGCCCGGCCCGCACCCGCATGTTCGTCCAGCCGCGCACCTGCTCCTCGCACCACAGATGGACGAGCTCATGCCGTGTCCCGGCGTCGTCCCAGCCGTGGGGGAGCCCCTGGGCCGAGCGCTCGCGGGCCAGGGCGATGAGCCGCCGGCTGCCGGACCCGCCGATGCGGTCGACGCCGCCGGACCCCGCCCCCGAGACCATCTGCCGCTCCCCGCTGAGCGTCGCCCTGGCCACCCGCCAGCCGTCGTCGACCTCGCCGATCCGCTGGGAGTCGGGCACGAACGCCCCGTCGAGGAAGACCTCGTTGAAGTCGACCTCACCGCCGATGTGCGGCAGCGGCCGCACGTCGACGCCGGACTGGCGCATGTCGATGAGGAAGTAGGTGATGCCCTTGCGCTTGGGCGCGTCGGGATCGGTGCGGGCCAGCAGGACGCCGAAGTCCGCCAGATGCGCCCAGGTCGTCCAGACCTTCTGGCCGGTGATCCGCCAGCCGTCGCCGTCGCGCTCGGCGCGGGTGGACAGCGAGGCGAGGTCGCTGCCGGCGCCCGGCTCGCTGAAGAGCTGGCACCAGACCTCCTCATTGGAGACGATCTTCGGCAGGAACCGCAGCCGCTGCTCGTGCGTGCCGTGCGCGAAGAGCGCGGACGCGGTGAGATTGAGGCCCAGCGGGTTCAGCCGCGGCAGATGGTAGGGGGCGAGGATCCGCTCGGCCGTCTGCGCCAGCCTGCGCGACCAGCCGAGGCCCCCGTACTCCACCGGCCACTGCGGCACGACCAGGCCGCTGCGGGCGAAGGCCGGGTACCAGGCGCGGTACTCCTCGGGCGTCCGCACGGTCCGCACCAGGCTGGGCCCGCCCCGTTCACCCGCCTTCCGCCAGGTCTCCGGCACCTCACGCGCCACCCAGCCGGCGACGGCGCCGCGCACCTCCTCCTCGTCACGGCACCCGGCCAGGGACGGGGTCTCGCTCATCTCTCAGTTCCTCTCGTCTCGTTCGGCTGGGTCATCGCCGTCCCCCGTGCCCGGCTCAGGCCGACCTCCAGCGCCAGCCACAGGGCGCGCTTGGTCGCCGCCAGTGCCTCGGGGTCGTTGCGCGCGATGTGCTCGGCCAGGCGCTGGGCGGCGGGGCGCAGGTCGTCGGGCTCGACGACCTCGCTGATCCAGCCCAGGCGCAGGGCGTCGGCGGCGGTGAGGCGTTCGTGGGCGCCGAGGAGCGCCATGCGGGCGACGGGGGAGAAGGCGGCGCGGCGGGCCAGGCCGATGGTCTCGAACGCGCTGACCTGGCCGACCGAGACATGGGGGTCGAGGAAGGAGGCGCGGGTGGAGGCGATGACGATGTCGGAGTCGACGACGAAATGCAGCCCCCCGCCCGCGCACACGCCGTTGACGGCGGTGACGACGGGCTTGGAGACGCCCAGGTGCCAGGCGGTGAGCTGGAGGTCGGCGCGTCTGGTGCGGCGCGACATCTCACGCAGCGCGGCCGGGTCGCGGTTGAGCTGGACGACGTCGAGGCCGGTCTGGAACGCCTTGCCCGCGCCGGTGACGACGATCGCGCGGACGTCCGGGTCGGCGTCCAGCGCGCGCCAGGCGCCGGGGAGCGCCGCCATCATCGCGGCGTCCATGGCGTTGCCCTTGCCGGGGCGGTTGAAGATCAGCCAGCCGACGGGTCCGTGCCGTTCGACCAGCAGTGTCTCGCTCATTCCGGCAGCCCTTCCCCGCGCCGCGGTCCCGCTCCCGGCGGGTTTCGCGCATAGTTTATATTTGATATCAATACCACAGGAAGACGAGAAAGCCGTAGCCGCGGAGACGCCGGCGGAGGCGAGGAGACAGGCTTGGCAACTGGGCAGATCACGGACGAAGGGGTGGCGCGGCTGCGCTCCCGCATCGGCGTCCCGCAGCTTTACCCGGCTCCGCCGCACTACCGGCGGCCCGGCGAGGACGCCTTCCGGCACGTCGCCTGGTCCTACGGCGACGACAACCCGCTCTGGTCGGACCCCGGCTACGCGGCGGGCACCCGCTGGAAGGGCTCGATCGCACCGCCCTCCCTCGTCGGAGGCGACAGCCTGATCGGCGAGGACGCCCTCACCGAGGAGGAGATCGCCCGTCAGGGCGAGCTGAAGGGCGACCCGCTGCGCGGCGTGCACGCCTTCTACGCCGCCAGCGAGCGCGAATGGTGGGCGCCGCTCACCCCCGGCCACCGGATCCTCCGGCGCACCGCCCTGGTCGGCGTGGTCGACAAGCCCAGCGAGTTCGGCGGGCGCGGCGTCCAGGAGTGGACGGCGCAGGCGTTCCAGACCGACGACGGCACCCTCCTCGGCGCCCAGTACCGCATGATGTACCGCACCGAGCGGGAGAAGGCGCGCGAGCGCAAGAAGTACGACGGCGTCACCGTCGAGCCCTGGACCGAGGAGGGCATCGCCGAGCTCGACGCCCGGTACGAGGCCGAGCGGGCCAGGGGCGCCGAGCCGCGCTGGTG
>JAFACJ010000145.1 GCA_023425615.1 Actinomycetes bacterium | reverse complement strand
CCCTGGGGAAGCGGCACCGCTCGGCCTCGGCCAGCAGCGCGGGCACCGCCAGGAGCCGCCGGACGCGGTCACCGCCGAGCTGCCGCGCCAGATGGCGGCGGAGGGTCTCCAGCGGCCCGGGAGGGAGGTAGCGCACGAGATGGTCGCCGCTCAGCGCGGCGGGGCCCTGCGGATCCCGGGCCGACACGACGACGAGCGCGCTCTCCTGCCCCTTCAGGCTCGCGGCGACGGCGCCGAACCAGGCGGCGTCCGGACCCGGCGTGTCATGACCGAGGGCGAGCACCAGCGCGCTCCGCCGCGGCGCGGTGGTCTCGTCGATCGCGGCGAGGCCCCGCTCGGAGGCGAGGACGCGCACATTGCCCTCGGCGGGGATCCCCGCCGACCGCAGATACCCGACGGCCGCCATGATCGCGGCGGTGGTCCGGCCCGTCCCCGGCTCGCCCACATAGCACTGGACCGGCGACCTGGACGTCAGCGCGTCGACCATCTCCCGGTGGCAGGGCGGTTCGGCGAAGGTGGCGCGGAGCCGGTCGAGGAAGAGGGCGGGGACCGGCCCGTGCCGGGGCAGCGCGGACGGCTCGCCGCCGAAGAAGCTCATCTTCTCCGACTGGTAGACCCGCGACCGCTCGCCGGTGATGAGGTTGCCGCGCAGCCCGCCGACCCGCGCCTCGTAGGCCGCGGCCTCGTCGGCCTGCGCGGAGTCGGGGTCGTCGTCCTCCAGCTTGGTCTTGGGCTCCTCGGCCTGATCGGGCGGCTCGTTCGCGCCCCGCCCGTCGGCGTCCTCCGGCGTGCCGGACCGCTCCTCGGGCGCCTCGTCCAGGTTCACCACCTGGTCGGCCTCGGACCACTCCGGCCGCCGCTGCCCGTCCCGCGGTTCGGGCTCCTGCTCCGGGGGTTCCTGCTCGGGCGGCTGCTGCTCCGCCTCCTGCGGCTCGGTCACTCCTCGTCGTGCCTCTCGTGGAAGGTCATGTTCTCGGCCTCGTAGACGCGGGCGCGCTCGCCGGTGATGTTGTTGTGGAAGACGGGGCCGCCACGGGCGCCCGTGCCGTCGCGGTCGCGGGGCGCGGTGTCCTCGTCCGGCTCGGCGGGCTCCTCCTGCGGCACGGCGCCGGAGTCCTCGGGAAGGTGCAGGGAGGGGTCCTGGTTCAAGATCATCTTCTGTAGCTCCTCGGTCTGCGGACCCGGCTCCAGGCCGAGGTCGGTCAGCGCCTCGCGCAGGTCGGTGTAGGCGGACAGGGCCTGGGGGGTCCGGTCGGCGCGGAAGAGGGCGAGCATGCGCAGCCGCGCCAGTTCCTCATCGGCGCGGCTGTCGTCGTCGTACTCCGTCAGCCGGGGCAGCTCGGGCAGGAGGGCGCGGTGCCGCCCGCAGGCCAGCTCCGCCTGGAGCCAGTTCATGAGGGCGTTGCGGTAGGACTGGCGGCCGTCCTCGATGTAGCGCTCGAGGAGGGGGTCGGTGGTGCCGAGCGGATAGCCGCCGCGGGTCCCGGCCGGCTCCCCCCACTCGGCCAGGGCCAGCCTGCCGAGCCGTGCCGCCTCCCGCGGATCGCGGCGGGCCGCCGCGGCCGCGGCCTTGGCGGCCAGCGACTTGAACCGGCGGTAGTCGACGTCGTCGTCCCCGGCCTCCAGCCTGTAGCCCAGGAGCCGGACGGTCTTCAGCAGGCGGTCGCCGCTGCCGGGCACCGCGGCGTCCATCGCGTGGCGCAGACGTGAGGCGTAACCCTGCAGTTGCGCGCCGGGGTTCTTGGGTCGCGGGTCCTCGTCCCACAGCAGCCGGACGAGCTTCTTGGACTCCACGACGCGGCCTTCAAGGGCGAGGATCCCCAGCAGGATCCGCTGCTTGTGGTCGCCGAGGGCGACGGGACACCCGTCCACCGCCATGGCGACCTGGTTCAGGACTTTGATCTCCACACGCATGCAGACGGTCTCCAGATTTCTGCAAACGATTTCTGAATAAGAAGTACAGGCGGGGGGCGGAGTCTCTTTCTCAGAAAGGTGGAAATTCCGCCGGGAAAAGCAGAGGAAGAGGTCGGGAGATGTTCGAGGCGAAGGTGCCGGTGTGCCGGTCGGCGTGTGAGGGCGGCGGTACGTGCGTGGAGGTCGCCGACGACGGCGGCCGGGTGCTGTTCCGTGACTCCAAGGACCCGCAGGGGCCGGTCCTGGTCTTCACGGTGGAGGAGTGGGACGCCTTCGCCGAGGCCGTGAAGAAGGGCGAGTTCGACGACATCGGATGAGTCTCCTCCGCCGGGGCCCGGGATTCCCCCGGGCCCTGGCGGAGAAATTCCTCAGCCATGTTCTCTCCTCATCTCCAAGGCCAGTTCATAGAGGAAGGCGCGGGCCTCGTCACCGTGGAGCGCCGTTTCTTCGAGGGTGTTCCAGCGGTTGCGGTAGAGCTCGACGTCGGAAGGGCGGTAGACATTTGTATTCGCGTGGATCATCTCGACGTTCACGAACGCGTCCTGCTCTTCGTCCATCGGTTCGTAGAGGGTGAAGCCGTGCGAGTTGGGCGCCTTGGCCGGGACGGAGAGCGGCAGCACCCCGACGAAGACGTTGCTGAGCGTGCTCAGCGTGGCGACGCGGTCGATCTGGGCCGCCAGCAGCTGGGGCCCGCCGGGCCGCCAGCGCAGGGCGCCCTCGGTGATGAGGAACCGGAAGTCGCGGCCCTCGTCGTACAGCCGCGCCTGCCGGTCCAGCCTTCCGGCCAGCGCGGCGGCCAGCCCCTCCTTGGTGTAGGGCACCTCCTGGAACATCGAGAAGACCTGGCGCGCGTACTCGGCGGTCTGGAGGAGGCCGGGTACGACGGACTGCTGGAAGGTGCGGGTCGTGCGCGCGGTCGCTTCCACCTCCCGTATCACGTTCTGCAGATGGGGGCGGTCGTGGAGCTCCGTCCGCCACGACCGGATGTCGGTGTGCGCCGCCTCGGTCAGGGCGGACAGGAGCTCGCGGACCTGGGCGGGGGCGTCCACTGCCTCGGCCCAGGCGCGGACCTCCGGCAGTGTCGGCAGGGCCGTCCCGGACTCGATCCGCGAGACCTTGGACTGGCTGATGTCCAGGAGCTGGGCGAGTTCACGCCCCGACACGCCGGCGAGGTCCCGGATTCGTCTCAGCTCCCGCCCCAACCGCCTGCGGTTGTCGCGGGTGGTGTCCCCGTCGTCCGGTTCCATG
>JAFACJ010000122.1 GCA_023425615.1 Actinomycetes bacterium | reverse complement strand
GTGCGGGGTCGCCTCTCGGCGAGAAGCACAACGCGGCTCCAGCCGAACGGTATTCCGCGAAGGCGATAGGTGAGGCCCGGGGACACCGAGCACACCGGCCACGTCATCCACAACAGTCCCCGCCCGTGGGTTGTTCCCCACCCGTGGAGGATTTTCCGGCCGTCTCCCAGGGCGCGGAGGCCCCGGTGACGGGAGCCTGGGAAGCGGGCCCGTGCTGCGAGAATGTGCCAGTGAGAGAGCTCAAGACGATTGATTACTGGCTGTCGGACATGGACGGTGTCCTGGTGCACGAGGGGGCCCCGATCGCGGGGGCCGCGGCGTTCCTGGAGAAGGTCGTCGCCTCGGGCAAACGGCTGCTGGTGCTGACGAACAACTCCCTGTACACGCCGCGTGATCTGGCGGCGCGGCTGGCGGCGGCGGGGCTGGACGTCAAGCCGGAGTGGATCTGGACGTCGGCGCTGGCCACGGCGCAGTTCCTGGCCGACCAGCGGCCGCACGGCACCGCCTATGTGATCGGCGAGGCGGGGCTGACGACGGCCCTGCACGACGCCGGGTACATCCTGACCGACCTGTCGCCGGAGTATGTGGTGCTGGGGGAGACCCGCAACTACAGCTTCGACCAGATCACCCGGGCGGTACGGCTGATCGAGCGTGGCGCGCGGTTCATCTGCACCAACCCCGACCCCGTCGGGCCCTCCCAGGAGGGGTCGCTGCCGGCGTGCGGGGCGGTCGCCGCGATGATCACCAAGGCGACCGGGGTGGAGCCGTACTTCGTGGGCAAGCCCAATCCGCTGATGATGCGCAGCGCGCTGCGCCGGATGGGCGGGCACAGCGAGGCGGCGGCGATGATCGGCGACCGGATGGACACCGATGTGGTCTCGGGCATGGAGGCGGGCATGGAGACGATCCTGGTGCTGTCGGGGGTGACCCGGGAGCATGAGATCGAGCGCTTCCCCTACCGTCCGTCACGGGTGTTCGACTCCGTGGCGGATCTGGTGGGGCTGGTGGAATAATCCTTATTCCCGGTAGCACATTTCCCGACGAAAGTGCCGGAGAATACCTGTCAGTACTCGATAACGGTTCCGGGAAAATTTCAATATCGCCTTTCCTGCGGCTATAGCCTCCCCAAACGGAGAAGTCCGGATAGGGGAGGCGGCCGGTGGTGGCGAGCGTCGCGGTGGCACCCTCCCCGAACGGCCTCGGCAGACCCGGGAGCGCAGCGGCGCTCTCCCGCCCCGCCCGCATCGATGGCTCAGGAAAGGATCACTGATGTCCAACATCGACCAGTCCCTCAAGGAGATGATGGCGATCGACGGCGCGATCGGGGCCGCGATCGTCGACTACGGCAGCGGAATGGCGCTGGGCGTGATGGGGAACAGCAAGGCGCTGGACCTGCAGATCGCCGCGGCCGGCAACACCGAGGTCGTGCGCTCCAAGATGCGCACGATCGACCAGCTGGCGCTGAACGACACCATCGAGGACATCCTCATCACCCTGTCCCGGCAGTACCACATCATCCGCCCCCTGTCGGGCCGCGGCGGCCAGGGCCTGTTCCTGTACATGGCGCTGGACCGGGACCGTGCCAACCTGGCGCTGGCCCGCCACCACCTCAGGCGCATCGAGGAGAACGTCGAGGTCTAAAGGCTCCGCCACCCGGTCAGAAGACGTCCGGGCACCAGGGACGGCGGGAGGTGCGCAGCAGGGTGTCGGCACGGACGGCCGCGCCGGCGCGTTCCTCCCGCAGTCTGCCGAGGGAGGCCAGCCTTACCGCCGACTCGTCCCCCAGATAGAGGCTGCCCAGGGCGGCCGCGGGGAGGGTGAGGTCGGCGGTGCGGTCGGTCGGCTTGCAGGAGGCGCCGTCGGGACCGGCCTCCAGCAGGAAGCGGCCCTGTGCCGGTCCGCCCTCGTCCCGGACGTCCAGCACGAGCTGCCCTTCGGCCTGGTAGGCGCGGGCGGTCAGCATGCCGGTGACGTCCAGGGGCCGTAGCCACAGATGGTCGGCGCAGGCGGTGGGGACGACGGCGCGGGCGTCGCCGACCAGCAGCGGCAGTGGGTCGTCGGGGGCGCGGGAGGGCGCCTTGACACCGGCCACCCAGTCGACCGAGCACAGGTAGTGCCACAGGGCGCGTTCGGCGGCGGGGGTGGCGGCCAGGAGATCGTTGACGTGCAGTTCGCAGGCGGGCAGGCCGCCGTCCCACTTCTCCTCCGCGGTGTAGGCGACGATCCCGTCGAGGGTGCCGTCCGCGGCCAGGTACAGCGCGTAGTACGGCTCCTTCCAGGCGACACCCGTCAGCCGGTAGACGCCGGTCATGCGCTTCCACCAGACCGAGGGCCGGGTGACCATGCCGTGGCGGGCGGCGCGGACCCTCTCGTGCAGGGCCGGCCCCTCGCGCAGGACGCGTTCGGCGTCGGCCAGCACGATCCGTCCCCCGTCGCGGGGCTCTTCGGGCAGGCCGGGCCGTGTGGCGCGCAGCGTGTCGATGCGGAAGTCGGTGAGCCAGGTGGCGGGCCCGAACCCGAACCTGCCGTAGATGGGGTATTCGGAGGCGATGAGGGAGGCCATGGCGTCGCCGCGCTCCTGGGCGCGGCGCAGTTCGTCGGCCATCAGCCGGGTGAGCAGCCCGCGCCTGCGGTGGGTGGGGGAGACGGTGACGCCGCTGACCGCGCTGGAGGCGACCGGGACACCGCCGGGAGCGGTGACCTCGTGGGCGAAGCCGCGGAAGGTCGCCACGCACCGGCCGTCCTCGAACGCGCCCCAGATGCGCTCGGGGTCCATGGCCTCGCGCAGGTAGGCCACGTCATCGGCGCCCACCCGGGGACTGCCCAGGTATCCGATGCTGCGGGCCCGCCACCACTGGGCCAGGTCCTCGTCCTCCGGCCTCACCTGGCGGATCTCCACTCCCTGTCCTCTCTCCCGTCCGACACGTCGGCTCACGCTACGCCGTGGGTGAGACAGAAGGGGAGGGATTTTCCGGCCGAGGGAGACGGGCACGCGCGTGACTAGCCGTCCGGGTCCTGCTCCTCCGGGCTCGCGGGGACGTGCAGCAGGGCCAGGAGCTTGCGGCGCAGGGCGCCGAAGCCGGGGGCGTCCACGGCACGGGGGTGGGGCAGGTCGACCTCGATCTCCTCGGCGATGCGGCCGCCGTCCAGGACCAGCAGCCGGTCGGCCAGCAGGAGCGCCTCATCGACGTCGTGGGTGACCAGGAGGGCGGCGAACCCGTGGGCGGCGCGCAGCCGTCCGAACAGCGACTGCATCCGCAGCCGGGTCAGGGCGTCGAGGGCGCCGAAGGGCTCGTCGAGCAGCAGCAGGTCCGGCTGGCGGACCAGGGCGCGGGCGAAGGCGACACGCTGGGACTGGCCGCCGGACAGCTCCGCGGGCCAGGCGCTGCCCTTGTCGGCGAGCCCGACCTCCTGCCGCGCGGTGGCCACCCGTTCCTTGACGTCCTTGCCCCGCACACCCAGGGCGACGTTGTCCACGACCCGCTTCCAGGGCAGCAGGCGGTGCTCCTGGAAGACGACGGCGACCGACCCGCCGGTGGTGAACGTGCCGGAGGCGTCCTGGTCCAACCCGGCCAGGACGCGCAGCAGGGTGCTCTTGCCCGAGCCGCTGGCGCCCAGCAGCGCCACCACCTCCCCGGCCGCGATGTCCAGGTCGATCCCGTCCAGGACGGTGTTGGCGCCGAAGACCCGGCGGATGCCGGTGGCGGTCACGACGCCTGGAGGCCGCGTCTCCACGACAGCACCTTCCTCTCTCCCGCGCGCAGAGCCAGGTCCGACAGCAGTCCGAGGACGGCGTACACCACCAGGCCGAGGACGACGATCTCGGTCTGGGCGAACTCGCGGGCCTCCATCATCATGAAGCCGAGTCCGCTCTGCCCGTTGACCTGCTCGCTGACGACGAGGCTGAGCCAGCCGGAGGCGAAGGCGAGGCGCACGCCCAGGAACAGGGAGGGCATCGCGCCGGGCAGCACGACGTGGCGGATGCGCTCCCATGCCGACAGCCCGCAGGTGCGGGCTGCCTCCACGAGCCGTTCGTCGATGTCGCGGATCCCGGCGTAGGTGTTCAGGTAGATGGGGAAGAACGCGCCGAGGGCGACCAGGGATACCTTCAGCGACTCCCCGATGCCCACCCAGATGATCAGCAGGGGGATCAGTCCGAGGTGGGGCAGCATGCGGGCCGCCTGCACGGTGGGGTCGATGAGGTCGTCGCCCAGGCGCAGCAGCCCGGCGACGGAGCCCAGCGCCAGGCCGAGCAGCCCGCCGATGAGCAGGCCCAGCAGGGCGCGCTCGACCGATTCCAGCAGGTGCTCGCCCAGGGAGCCGTCAGCCGTCAGCCGCCAGGCGGCCTCCAGGACGGCGCTGGGCGGGGAGAGCTTGTCGGGGGAGAGGAGGCCGGTGCGGGCGGCCCCCTCCCAGACGGCGACGAGCGCGATCGGGGTGATCAGCCGTCGGAGTCGTACTGCGTTCACTGCGGGCTGCTCACTTCAGCAGGTCGGAGAAGGTGCCGTCGATGCGCCCCTTGACGTCCACCTGGCCGGGGATGAGGCCCAGTTCGGTGAACCCGTCGGCGATCTCCTGGATCTCCTGGCCGATGGAGGCGTCGACGGGGGCCAGGGGCTGGGCGCTGCGCTCCAGGGCGCGGCGGGTGGTGTCCTCGGGGATGTCAAGTTCGGGGGCGAGGACCTTGGCGCGCTCGTCGGGGTTGGCGATGCCCCAGTCGGTGACCTGGCGGTAGACGCGCAGGAACTCGCGGATCAGCTCGGGCCGCTCCTTGAGTGCCTTGGGCGAGACCAGCAGGTATTCGCGGTTGTTGGCCAGGCCGTCGGCGTCGGCGAGGATCTTCACGCCCGGCTGCTCGGCCAGGGCGAAGTAGGGGTCCCAGATGATCCAGGCGTCGACCTGGTCGTTGTCGAAGGCGGGGCGCGCCTCGGCGGGCTTGAGGTATTTGACGTCGATGTCGGTGATCTTCATGCCGTTGGCCTCGAGCAGCTTGACCAGCAGCCAGTTGACGTTGGAGCCCTTGTTGAGGGCCACCTTCTTGCCCTTGAGGTCCTTGAAGGAGGTGAAGCCGCTCTTCTCCTTGACCAGGACCGCCTCGCCCTTGGGCACCGGCTGCGAGGTGGCGATGATCTTGAAGTCGGTCTTGGCGGCGGCGGCGAAGATCGGCGGGGCCTCGCCGGTCTGGCCGATGTCGATGGCGCCTGCCTTGAGGGCCTCGGTGAGGGCGGGGCCGCTCTCGAACAGCGACCAGGTGGTGGTGCCGGCGTCGGCGGCGTCGCGCGCCTTGACCAGGCTCAGGCCGCCGAACCTCTGGTAGCCGACGCGCAGCTTCCCCTCACCGCCCGCGGTCTTCTCGCCGTCGTCCCCGCAGGCGGCGAGGCCGCCGAACAGGAGGAGGGTGCTGATGAGTGCTGCGGTGAAGCGGCGCATGGGGGGATGCTCCTCGGGCTTGCATGATCCAGACGGCCGCGAGCATACCCTATATAACCTACTAAATCACTATGGTTTTGGCGCGGTCCACTCCTGTCAGAGCGCAGGTCAAGACCGATGCCGCACCGTGCGGGGGCGAGGGCGGACGGGAAGGACCTGGAGAAGTCCATCATCGTCCGACATTGTGGGGAAGATCATGAGACTCCTGATCCGTCCGCATCAGTTCCCGACCCGCCTCATCCCCGGCCTGTACATCCTCGACGCGGGTCTCGGCATGCGCGGCGCCGATGAGCAGAAGGCACGGGGGCTGCTGGCGATGGCCTCGGGGGCCTATCCCTTCCTCAAGGGTCAGGACCCCGTCCGGTTCGCCCGGCTGCTGGCGTACGGCGAGATCGCCGTCGGCGCGCTGCTGGTGGCGCCGTTCGTGCCCACGGCGCTGGCCGGGGCGGCGCTGACGGCGTTCGGCGGCGGACTGGCCGGCGTGTACCTGCGCACCCCGGGCATGCGCAAGGAAGGCGGCCTCAGTCCCACCCCGGAGGGCGTGGGCCTGTCCAAGGACCTGTGGCTGCTGGCGATCGGCCTGAGCCTGACCATGGACGGGCTGCTGAACGACCGCGGATGCCGTTGAGGCCCCTCAGTCCCAGACCAGCGGCAGGGTGTCCAGCCCCATCAGCCCGTAGGCGTGCTCGACGGCCTCCTCATGCGGCGACAACCGGTAGGCGGGGATGGCGCGGTGCCATTCCTCCAGGGCGATGGTGATCTCGGTGCGGGCCAGGTGGGAGCCGAGGCAGCGGTGGGGTCCGGCGGCGAAGCCCAGATGGCGGTTGCGCTCGCGGCGCAGGTCCACCTTCTGAGGGTCGGGGAAGGCATCTGCGTCGCGGTTGATGGAGGTCAGGGGGAGCATGACCATGTCGCCCGCCTTCATGGGGCAGCCGGCGAACTCGGTGTCACGGGTGACCTTGCGGCCGGGCAGGACGATGGAATAGGCGCGGGCGAACTCCTCCAGCGCCGAGGGGATCAGCGCGGGGTCGGCGCGCAGTGCCTCCTGGTCGGCGGGATGGGCGGCCAGATGCCAGAAGGCATAGGACAGCTGCGAGGTGACGGTGTCCAGGCCTGCCATGAACAGCAGCAGGCACATCGACAGCAGTTCGTCCTCGGGGATCGGCTCGCCCTCCAGCCGCCAGGTGAGGGCGTCGCTGAGCAGGTCGTCGCCGGGTTCGGCGCGGCGCTGCTCGATCAGCTCGGCGAACATGCCGACGACCTCGCCCATGGCGTCCAGCCGTCCGGAGGTGACCGAGGGGGGTCCGTGCAGGATGGTGCGCTCCCACTCCAGGAACGTCTCCAGCCGCTCCACGGGCAGCCCCATGAGCTCCAGGAAGATCACCGAGGGGAAGGGCGTGGCGAAGTCGGCGACGAAGTCGCAGCCGCCGCGCTCGCGCAGTCCGGCGATGAGGGTGCGGCAGTGCTCCCTGAGGCGCGGTTCGCGGGCCTTGGCGGCGGCGGGCGTGAAGTGGGGGCGCAGCAGCCGCCGCCAGGCGGTGTGCTCGGGCGGGTCGAGCATCTCGGGGATCCACCGGTAGGGGGGATCGGGGTCCAGGGCGGTGACCGAGGAGTTGGAGAACAGTTCGGGGTTCTGGAGGGCGGCGAGGACGTCCTCATAGCGGGTCAGGACCCAGAAGCCCTTGCCGTAGGTGGAGTAGAACGCGCGATGCTCGGCGCGCAGCCCGTCCATGATGGCGGCGGTGGCGCCCACGGGCCGTCCTCCGGCCATGGGGTTGAAGTGCAGTTCGGTCACCGGTGCCCTCCGCGGTCAGGATTTTTCGCGATTTTAGAGCAGATGGCAAACCCCTGCCAGGGCCGCGGAGCCCTTCGCTCTTCCCTCGCGCGGCAATGCCAAAACGCAGAATTCCTTATCCCCCGCCTATGGAATTGTCGATGAATGTATTGCGATTGCCTTTCTGGGCGATTCTGGCGTTTTGTTATTAACTGACGGGAAAGGCTAGGGAGTAGCCGGCGATATGTCCACACGCGGTGTCGTCGGGGCCGTCTTCGCATGTGGTCCGCCTTCCGTCCCCGGATCCGGACGCGGACCCCGCGGCCCCCGAAGGAGGAGCTTTGCTCGTTCACCTGGTCTCCGAGCACGCGAGCCCGCTGGCGGTCCTGGGCGCGGAGGACGCGGGCGGGCAGAACGTCCACGTGGCGGCGCTCGCCGGGGAACTGGCCGACCGCGGCCACGAGGTGACCGTCTTCACCCGCAGGGACGCCCCCGATCTGCCGCCCTCGGTGCGCACCGTGCGGGGCTTCACGGTCGAGCATGTGGACGCCGGACCGCCGCGGCCGGTGCACAGGGACGCGCTGATGCCGCACATGCCCGCCTTCTCCGAGCATCTGGCGCGCCGCTGGCTCGCCGAACCGCCCGACGTGGTGCACGGGCACTTCTGGATGAGCGGCTGGGCCGCCCTCACCGGCACCGCGCCCCTGGGCGTGCCGCTCGTGCAGACCTTCCACGCGC
>JAFACJ010000449.1 GCA_023425615.1 Actinomycetes bacterium | reverse complement strand
GGACAGCTCACCGGCGCCGGCTTCGAAGAGCGCGCCGTACTCGTTGTAGACGAAGCGCAGGCGGCCGTTCTCGATGTGCAGGTTGTAGCCGCCTCCCAGGTCTCCGTGGGCGAAGAGGACGCCCTGGTCGCCGGGCTCGTACGTCAGGCGTGTCTCCACGTCGAAAGAGCGCAGGGCGACGAGCTTGGCCGAGCGGTACCGCTCCAGGCTCGGGGTTCCGGGGAGCAGCCGCACGGGGCGGGTGAAGTCCTTGTCCTGCGGAGGCCGGTCGATGTTCAGCCGGCCCCGGTCGTTCACGGGGAACACGCGGTTGTCCCAGGCCGCCTCCTCCCAGGCCGCGGCCAGTTCCTTCACCAGTTCGGGATGCCCGGCCGCGACGTCGTGCGCCTCGGTGGGGTCGGTGCGGACGTCGTACAGTTCCCAGGGCGCGTCGTCGGGTGATGTGCCGGGCTGGTGCAGGGAGACCAGTTTCCAGCCGTCCCGGTAGTAGGAGCGGTTCCCGGTCATCTCGCAGTACTGCTCGAAGTGGGTGCTCGGGGCGTCTGCGTCGCGCAGCGGAGCGGTGAAGCTGAAGCCGTCCAGCCCGCGGGCGGGCTGCCCCTGCCGCTCTTCCAGGCGGGGGATCCCGGCCAGTTCCAGCAGCGTCGGGTACAGGTCGGTGACGTACTGGTACTGGGTGCGCACCTGCCCGGCGTGCTCGCCCAGCCCGGTGGGCCAGGAGATGACGAACGGCACCCGTACGCCGCCCGCGTGCGTGTTGCCCTTGTACAGCCGGAAGGGGGAGTTGGACGCCATGCCCCAGCCGCGCGGGTAGTGGATCGTGCTGTTGGGCCCGCCGAGGGAGTCCAGGTCGCGGGGTACGTCGGTGTGCCATTCCTCGGGCAGGTGCGGGCCACGGGAGAAGTTCTTGAAGTAGCTGCGGGTGCCTCGCGGGCCGCCTTCTCCGGTGCCTCCGTTGTCGGAGGTGAAGATGACGACGGTGTTGTCGAGTTCGCCGAGCGCTTCGAGGACGTCCAGGAGGCGGCCGAGGTTCTGGTCCACGTTGTCGACCATCGCGGCGTACACCTCCTTCATCCGCGCGTAGACCTCCCGTTCCTCCTCCGGGAGGGAGTCCCACGGCTCGACGGAGTGGTGCAGTTCGCCGTTGCGCGGTGGGAGTTCGGTGCCTTCGGGGAACAGGCCGCTCTCGATCTGCCGGGCGAACCGCTCCTCGCGGACGGCGTCCCAGCCACGGGCGTACTTGCCGCGGTACTTGGCGATGTCCTCGGCCTTGGCCTGGAGGGGGCCGTGGACGGCGCCGTGCGCGTAGTAGAGGAAGAACGGCTTGTCGGAGGAGGCACGCAGCCCCTTCACCATGCCGATCGCCTCGTCGGTGATGTCGTCGGTGAGGTAGTAGCCCTCGGGGTACTGGTCGATGTCGACCGGTGAGTTGTCCCTGACCAGGTGGTAGGGGAAGTGCAGGCTGCTCATGCCCTCCAGGAACCCGTAGAACCTGTCGAATCCCCGCTGGAGCGGCCAGGACCGCTTGGAGGCGCCCTCGTTCATCGTGGAGTCCTTGGTGAGGTGCCACTTGCCGACGGCGTACGTGGCGTAGCCTCCGGCGCGCAGCGACTCGGCCAGCGTCGGCGCGTCGTCGGCGAGCTCCAGCGCCCAGCCGGGGAAGCCGGGGTCGGCGTTGGCGACGAACCCGAAACCCGCGTTGTGCGGGTTCAGGCCGGTCAGCAAAGACGCGCGGGACGGGGAGCACAGCGGGTTGGTGTGGTAGTTGGTGAACCGCAGGCCGCGTTCGGCGAGGCCGTCCAGGACCGGGGTGGCGATCTCCGAGCCGAACGGGCCGATGTCGCTGAAGCCCATGTCGTCCATGAGGACCACGACGATGTTCGGGGCGCCCGGCGGTGCCTTCGGCGGGGTGTTCCACCAGGGCGTGGACGCGGCGATCGTGCGGCCGACGACCGCGCCGTGGCCGGGGTAGGTGCGGGTCTTGGGCGTGCTCACTCGGCCCCCACGAGGTCGTTGCGGCGGGGTGTCGCCGCTCGGGGTAAGCACTATCGCCCAGAGATCCTCCTATAGTCAATCTTTTCAGTAGGAAAACTAGGATTTGGCGCATCTCCACGGCCCCGCGAGCGCCTCCTCGGCCGCCGCCACCGCCTGCTCCCGCCACAGCGGCGCCTTGCGGATCTCGGGCGCGTACTCCAGATGGAGGAAGTGGCCGCCGTGCCGGCGGGTGTAGCGCCCCTGGGCGTTGCCGGTGGCGCCCAGAGCCCGCCACCGGACGCCGTCGAACACCCCGGCGGTGATCCCCCGCTCGGCCGACCGCCGCTCCAGCGCGCGCAGGCGGGCGGGCGGGTCCTTGCGTCCGGAGCCGTCGCTGATCACCACCTCCGGATAGGTGGGATGCCTCTCCCGCGCGAAGCCGTGGTACTGCAGCACCGGGGCGCCGCAGCGGGTGAGCCTGCGGTGGACCTCCATGAAGGCGCTGTGTTCGTTGCGCGCCATGTCCGACGCCCCGCCCGCGCGCCGGTGGGTGCCGGCCAGGAGCAGGGCCGAGGCGCCGAGCCCCTGGAAGGCGGCGATCCCCATCTCCTCGGTGTGCTCGTCCGCGACGGGATGCGGCACCTCCACGAGCGCCGGATGCGCGCCCTTGCCGACGGGCAGCACATAGGTGCCCCAGCAGCGCAGGCACGGCCCCGGCTCCCTGATCACCAGGTAGTCGCGGCGGGTGTCGGTGTCCCTCAGCCGCACCAGGAGATGGCCGGTGCGCGCCAGCTCCGCCCGCGCCCGGTCGACACGGCCGTCCCGCGCCGCGGCCACGGCGTCGGCGAAACGCGCGGTCTCCGCACGGCCCCCCGCCCGGAACC
>JAFACJ010000110.1 GCA_023425615.1 Actinomycetes bacterium | reverse complement strand
ACTCCCTGCCCTACGCCTGGGACCTCATCAGCGGCCTGGTGGCCGACCTGGAGGTCGCCGGAGGCGACTTCGCCGACAACCAGACACCTCCTCCCGACGAACAGGCGCGCGGGCAGCTCCTGCGGCTCCTGGCGAGCGACGCCATGCGGGGCAGCATCGAGCGGTACTTCGGGGTGAAGCTGGCGTTCCAGAACTGCCACAGGGTCGCGGTCTTCCCGTCCGGCGCCGTCGCCTCCGAGCCCTACCGGCGGTTCGTGACGGCCCGCGAGCAGATCCTCAACCAGTCACCGCATCTGCGCGACTGCTGAACCCCCGGCTCCCGCGGGCCCCGGCGGCGCGAGCCGCCGGGGCTCCAAGCGCGTGCTCCCCTGACGGGCCCGATCAGGGCGTCTGCGAGACTGCACTCCAGAACCGTCGGAGGAGAGTGACACTATGGGTTTCCGCAAGGTGGGCGTTGTCGGGCTGGGCACCATGGGCGCCGGGATAGCCGAGGTGCTGGCCCGCGGGGGCATCGACACGGTGGGCATCGAGATCGACGACGCCGCGCTGGGGCGCGGGCGCGGCAACATCGAGTCCTCCACCGGGCGCGCGGTCAAGCGCGGCAAGCTCAGCGCGGAGGCGCAGGCGCAGATCCTCGGCCGCATCGCCTTCTCCACCGACTTCACCTCGCTGGCCGACTGCGACCTGGTCATCGAGGCGGTGCCCGAGCGCATCGGCCTCAAGGAGAAGGTCTTCGCCGAACTGGACAAGGTCTGCGGCCACGAGGCGGTGCTGGCCACCAACACCTCGTCCCTGTCGGTCACCGAGATCGCCGCGGCCACCGGCCGCCCCTCGTCCATCGTCGGCGTGCACTTCTTCAACCCCGCGCCGGTCATGAAGCTGGTCGAGGTCATCGGCACCGAGGCGTCGCGGCCCGAGTTCGTCGCCGCCGTCACCGGGCTGGTCCGCGATCTGGGCAAGACCCCGGTCACCATCGGCGACCGCGCCGGTTTCGTCGCCAACCGGCTGCTGTTCGGCTACCTCGGCCCCGCCGCGCACCTCCTGGACTCCGGCGAGGCGAGCAAGGAGGACATCGACGCCTCGATGACCGCGATCGGTCTGCCCATGGGCCCGCTCACCCTGATGGACCTCATCGGCCTCGACACCTGCCTCGAGGTGCTGGAGGCGGTGCACCGCGACTCCGGCGAGGCACGGCACGAGCCCGCGCCGCTGCTGCGCTCCCTGGTCGCCGAGGGCGCGCTGGGCCGCAAGACGGGCCGCGGCTTCTACACCTATGAGAAGGCGGGGTCCGGCGCGGTCGTCGACCCCGTCGAGGGCAAGGCGTCAGCCGAGATCTCCGACCGGCTGTACACGCCGTACCTGCGGGACGCCGCGCGGATGGTGGAGAGCGGCTACTGCACCGCCGACGACGCCGACGCCGCGATGACCCTCGGCTGCGGCTTCCCGGTCGGGCCGATCGCCGAACTGCGCAACAGGGGTCAGTGGCCCGCATAACCTAGAACACCGTGTGTGCCCGGAAGAACAGGCGAAACCGTGCGGAGCGTCCGGCTCGCGGAGCGTGGTCCTACGGGGTCCAGGAGACCCGGCAGGAGCCGGACGGGGCATGGCACGTCCGCACGGTCCTCGCCTCCGCCGCACTGAAGACCTACCGCTGCCCCGGCTGCGACCAGACGATCCCGCCCGGGGTGGCGCACCTGGTCGCCTGGCCCGCCGACCGGGGCGGCCCGGAGGACCGCAGGCACTGGCACCGGCCCTGCTGGCAGGCCCGGTTGCGGAGAGGACCCAGATAAGTGACCACCGAGATCAGGGCGAGCACGGTGCTGCCCGCGCACCGCGAGGAGATCGTCCTGCACACCGCCGACGGGCTGGAACTGGTCGGTGAGCTGGCCAGGCCCGCCGACCGCGACCCGGTGGCCACCCTGGTCTGCCTGCACCCGCTGCCCACCCACGGCGGCATGATGGACAGCCATGTGCTGCGCAAGGCAGCCAACCGGCTCCCGGCTCTGGCCGGCCTCGCGGTGCTGCGGTTCAACACCCGCGGCACCACCTCCGAGCGCGGCACCTCCCAGGGCGCGTTCGACGGGGGGAGGGATGAGCGCCACGACGTCGCGGCGGCCCTGGAGTACGCCGAGTTCCACGACCTGCCGCGGTCCTGGCTGCTGGGCTGGTCCTTCGGAACCGAACTGGCGCTCAAGTGGGGGCTCGACCCCTCGGTGGAGGGGGCGATCCTGCTGTCGCCGCCGCTGCACCGCGCCACCGACGACGACCTCGACGCCTGGGCCGCCGACGGACGTCCGCTGGTGGCGCTGGTGCCGGAACTCGACGACTATCTGCGGCCGGCCGAGGC
Organism: Actinomycetes bacterium; assembly: GCA_023425615.1. GTDB lineage: Bacteria > Actinomycetota > Actinomycetes > Streptosporangiales > Streptosporangiaceae > Actinocorallia. The sequence goes on along the minus strand of JAFACJ010000110.1, from coordinate 3,395 downwards.
GGCGGCGCGGTTCGCCAGGATCCCCCAGGCCGAGGTCATCGGCGTCCCCGGCGCCAAGCATCTGTGGGTGGGGGAGCCCTCGGTGCGGGTGGTGCTCAACGAGATCGTGAAGCATGTGGCGCCCGACGCCTGGCCCCTGCCCACGGAAATCACCTGAGACTTCCGCGATCAACCGGCAAACCGTAACGTCCGATCGCGGCCACGCACCGATGAGGCGCCGTGGCCGCGGGTACGGGAGTCTGCGTCAGATGCGGTCACGGGGACTCCAGGGAGCTGCCTTGCAGTTGTACGCGCGGGACATCGGGCAGGGCACTCCGCTCGTCCTGCTGCACGCCTTTCCCCTCTCCTCGGCGATGTGGCTGGCGCAGCGCGAACGGCTCGCCTCCCGCTTCCGCGTCATCACCCCCGATCTGCGCGGCTTCGGCGGCTCGGTGCTGGGCGACGGCGAGCCCTCGGTCGAGACCATGGCCGATGACGTCGCGGCGCTGCTGAAGTCCAAGAACATCGCCCGCGCCGTGGTCGGCGGCGTCTCCATGGGGGGCTATGTCGCGATTGCCCTGTGCCGCCGCCACCCCGACCGGGTGCGCGGGCTGATCCTCGCCGACACCAAGGCCACCGCGGACGCCGACGCGGCACGCGCGAACCGGCTGCGGATCGCCGACCGGCTCATCGCGGAGAACCGGCCCGACGTGCTGGCCGAGGAGGTGCTGCCCGGCCTGCTCGGACCGACCACGCTGCGCCAGCGCGCCCTCATCTACGGCCGGGTGCGGGGACTGGTGCAGTCGGCGCCGCCCCGCGCCGCGGCCTGGGCCCAGCGCGCCATGGCGGCGCGGCCCGACTCGATGGAGACCCTGCGCGGGGTCAAGGTGCCGGCACTGGTCATCGTGGGCGCCGAGGACCGGCTGACCACCGAGGACGACGCCCGCGCCATGGCCGAGGCGCTGCCCAACGCCGAGCTGACCGTCATCCCCCGCGCCGGCCACCTCACCCCCCTGGAGCAGCCCGACCTGTTCGCCCAGGCGGTCGCGGAGTTCGTCGGCGCCGTCTCCCGCACCACCCTGTGAAGCGGCGCCAGGCTCAGCGCGCGTCCTGACGGGGCAGCACCACCTCGCGGACGATGAGGGAGATGGCCGCCGCGGTGGGGATGGCCAGCAGCGCGCCGATGGTACCCATCAGGGCGGCGCCGATGAGGGCGGCGACGATCGTCACGGCGGGCTGCACGTCCACCGAGCGCTTCATGATGCGCGGGGAGATGAGGTAGTTCTCCACCTGCTGGTAGACGACGAAGAAGATGGCGCAGGCGATGCCCTCGGGCATCCCGGTGAGGAAGCCGACGATCGTCACCAGCACCCCGCCGATCGTCGCCCCGACCATGGGGATGAGCCCGGTCAGCGCGACGATGAGGGCGAGCGCCGCGGCGTAGGGCACACCGGCGATGGCCAGGAAGATGTAGGCGCTGATCCCGGCGATGGTGGCGACGGTGAAGGCGCCGCCGACGTAGTTGCCGATCTGGTCGAGGATCTCATCGCCCAGCAGCGCGACCCTGGCCCGGCGCGTGCGCGGGGTGAACCGGTAGAAGAAGTTCTTGATCTGCGGCAGGCCCGCCAGGAAGTACAGCATCAAGATCAGCACCGTGAAGGTGTTGAAGATGGCCGACAGTGTGCCCTTGCCGACGCTGAGCGCCCAGTCGGCGACGCTCTTCTGGAAGCCCGACTCGTTGAGCTTCTCCTGCGCCTTCTCCAGGAGCTTGTACTTGGCGTCCCACTCGGCGATCTGGCGGTTGTTCTGGAGCTGGGTGATGTAGCCGGGCAGCTCTTCGGCGAGATGCGAGATCTCGTTGACGATGGGCGGCACCAGCGCCCAGCCGAAGCCGGCGAAGAACAGCAGGACCGCGAAGAACACCACGGCGACGGACTTGCCGCGAGACAGCCCGAGCCGCACCAGCCGCTCCACCGCCGGGTTCAGGCCGACGGCGAGGAACAGCGCGACGACGATGAGCAGCAGCACGTGCTGGGCGCTTTGGATCGCCTGGAACAGCAGCCAGGCGACGATGACGCCGAGCGCGCCGGTGAAGCCCAGGGAGAACGGATGGAAGCGGCCGAGGGGGCGGCCCAGCAGCCCGAAGGGGAGCTGGTCGGTGACGCCCGCCTCACGGCGGCGCTGCGCCAGGTCGGTGATGGGGTCGGCGTGCGTCTCCGGTGCCGGCGCCGCGGTGTCCGCGGGCGCCGGAGGGGACTCCGCGGGGTCCCGCGGCTCCTGCACGGGCCGGGGGACGGTCTCCACCTGTCCCGCTCCCATCGCAGCCTCGGCCGGCTCGGCGTCCGGCCGGGGTGTGTTGTCCTGCACGCCGTCTCTCCTCGCACCCGGGGCGTCCACAGCGTGTAGACGCAAGAGAGCCCGGAGTCGTTCTCGACTCCAGGCTCTCTTTTTACCGTCGGGTGGTCACTCCTGCCACCAGTCGTCGTCGTCCTGCGCCGACTTCTTGGCGGCGGGCTTGGCGCCGGCGGACGCGGCCTTGGGCTCGGGCGCCGAGACGGCCGGGGCGGGCTCGGGCGCGGCGATCGGCTCCGGGGCGCCCATGACGGGGGAGACGCCGCCGATGAGCTGACGGAGCTGGTTGAGGTGGCTGGTGATGGAGTCGCGCTGGCGGGTGAGCTCGTCCACCTGGCGCTGTGCGGCGGTGCGGACGCGCTCGGCCTCGGCCTTGGTCTCGGCCAGGAGCTGCTCGGCCTGGGCCTTGGCCTCGGCGATCACGCTGTCGGAGTTCTTGCGGGCGTTGGCCATGAGCTGCTTGGCGTGCTGGTCGGCCTCACGCCTGGTCTGCTCGGCCTGCTGGGTGGCCTTGGCGGCGCGCTGCTCGGCGGAGGCGGCGCGCTGCTCGGCCTCGGCGACCAGCTTCTGGGTGGCGGCCTGGGCGGCGGCGTGGCGCTCGGCGTCCTGGCGGTCGGCCTCCTCGCGGCGGGCCGCGAGCTGGATCTCGAACTCGGCCTCCTGCTGGGCGCGCTGGGCCTCGGACTCCTCCAGGATGCGCTGCGCCTGGGCGCGCATCTCGTCGGCCTGGCGCTTGGCGGTGGTGAGGATCTCGTCGCGCTCGCGCTTGGTGGAGGCGCGCAGCTGGGCCACCTCGCGCTCGGTGGTGGTGCGCAGCTTGGCGATCTCACGCTCGGCGGTGGCGCGCTTCTCGGCCACCTCGTGGTCGGCGGTGGCGCGCAGCTTGGCGACCTCGCGCTCGGTGGTGGAGGTCAGCTCGTCCGCCTCGCGGCGGGCGGCGGTGCGCACCTCCTCGGCCTCGCGCTCGGCGGTGTTGCGCATGTCGTCGCCCTCGCGCTGGGCGGTGGCGCGCAGCTCGGCGGCGTCGTTCTCGGCGGTGGCGCGCAGCTCGGCGGCGTCGACCT
>JAFACJ010000073.1 GCA_023425615.1 Actinomycetes bacterium | reverse complement strand
CACGTCGAACTTGAACGGGTCGAGGAAGACCTCCTCGTCGCGGTTGGCCGACGGGTAGAGCAGCAACACCTTGTCCCCGGCCTCGATGGTCTGGCCGCGCAGCTCGAAGTCGCGGGTGGCGGTGCGGTTCATGTTCCGGACGGGCGAGGCCCAGCGCAGCATCTCCTCGACGGCGTTCGGGATGCGTCCGGGATCCTCCAGGAGGAACCGCCTCTGGTCGGGGTTGACGCACAGCTGGTACATGCCGCCGGAGATGACGTGCCGGGTGGTCTCGTCGCCTCCGATGAGGATGAGCAGCGCCTCCTGCACGAGGGAGTCGCGATCCAGCCGGTCGCCGTCGATCTCGGCGTGGACCAGGACGCTGATGAGGTCCTCGTGCGGGCAGCCGCGGCGCTCGTCGATGACGCGGCCGGTGTACTCGGTGAAGCCGGTGAACGCCTCGCCCGCCTTGGCCAGCAGTTCGGGGTTCTCGCCGCCGGTGAGGGCCTTGACCATGTCGTCGGACCAGGTGAGCAGGTCACCGCGGTCCTCGGGCCGGAAGCCCAGCGCGTCGCCGATGACGATGAGGGGGAGCATCGCCGCGACGTCGGCGACGAAGTCGCACTCGCCGCGCTCGCACACCCCGTCGATGATCTCGTCGCAGACGCGGCGCAGGTAGTCCTCCTGCGCCGCCACGCGGCGCGGTGTGAAGCCGCTGTTGACCAGCTTGCGGCGCAGCTTGTGCTGCGGATCGTCCATGTCGATCATCATCGGCAGGGGGAAGGCGTCGGGGCGGATGCCCTGGGCGCTGGAGAAGACCTCCGGGGTGCGGGAGGCCATCCGCACGTCGGCGTGCTTGGACAGCCCCCACACCCCGCTGCGGGGATCGTGGTAGACGGGCGCGTTCTCCCGCATCCAGCGGAACTCCTCATGCGGGTCGCGGCCCCAGAACTCGCCGCTGACCAGGTTGATGGCATCGTTCACGGGATGCTCTGGCATGGCTCTGCTTTCTTGCCGGAGGGGGTGGGAGAGAGCGGGCCGGGTCAGGAGCGCTGGATCACCAGCGGCAGCCTGCCGAGGCCGCGGACGTTGCTGGAGTAGTGCCGCTCGACGCCGGAGGGGTCGATGTCGAAGTCGGGGAAGCGCTGGAGCAGTTCCTCGAACGCCACCCGGGTCTCCAGCCGCGCCAGCGACGCGCCGAGGCACAGGTGCCGCCCGAAGCCGAAGCTGACGTGCCGGTCGATGTCGCGGTGGATGTCGAAGACCTCGGGGTCGGGGTACTTGCGCTCGTCGTGGACGGCGGAGCCGGTCAGCAGGATCACCCGCTGGCCGGCGGGGATGACCGTGCCGCGCACCTCGACCTCGCGGGTGGTCCAGCGGCCCTGGTAGTGCGACGGCGGGTCCCAGCGCAGCATCTCCTCGACCGCGCCGCGGATGAGGCCGGGGTCCTCGACCAGCTCGCGGCGCTGGTCGGGGTACCAGGCCAGGGCGATGACGCCGTTGGGGATGAGCTTGGCGACGGTCTCGTGCCCGGCGAACGCCAGTTCCAGGAACCGGGAGGCCAGTTCGTGGTCGCCGAGGGAGCGCAGGTTGCCCTCCTCGTCCTCGACCTCGGTGGTCATGAGCATGGTGATGACGTCGTCGCCGGGGTTCCGGCGCCGCTCCTTGACCAGTTCGGCCAGCAGCGCCCACAGCTCGGCGCTGGCCGTGTAGGCGTCCTCGGGCATGCTCATGTCCTCGTTGCGGACGGCGATCCGGTCGCTGAGGTGGTGGATGCGCTCGCGTTCGGCCGCGGGGATGCCGATGAGCTCGCTGATGACGTCGAGGGGCAGCCGGAAGGAGAACGCGTCGACCAGGTCGAACCCGTCGGAGTCGCGCACCTTGTCCAGCAGGTCGGCGGCGGTGCGCCGGATGAAGGGCTCCAGCTCGGCGATCCGCCGGGGGGTGAACAGGCGGGCGACGATCTTGCGGTGGAGGGTGTGCTCCGGCGGGTCCTTGACGATGAGGAACGGCGCGCCCTGGTCGGCGCCCTCGATGGTGACGCCGTTCGCGCTGGAGAAGACGTCGGTGTCCAGATGGGCGGCGATGACGTCCTCGTAGCGGGAGAGCGCCCAGAAGCCGACCTCTTCGTTGTGGTAGACCGGAGCCTCGTCGCGGAGCCGCCGGTAGACGGGGAACGGGTTGTGCACCGTCTCGCGGTTGAAGGGGTTGTACTCGACCATCGGAGGCTCCTTACTGGGCCGGGTCGGAGGAGTCGGGGGAGATCGGGAGGCCGTCGGCGCCCACCACGGGGGAGGGCGAGCGCAGGGTGAGCTGCTCCACGCACACGCCGGGCGTCCCCAGGCCGGAGGCGACCAGGCCGAGCAGCACGCCCGCCACGTCCGGCGGGCTCATGAACTCCTCCTGCGCCAGACCGCGGGCGATCCAGTCGGTCAGGGCGCGGCCGAGCATGTCGCCGTCGAAGTCGTTGCCGAAGTCGGTGGGGAAGGTCGCGCCGACGACGACGTTGGTGAAGCGCAGCCGGGGGTGCTCGACCCGCCAGGCCTCGATCATGCGCTCCAGCGCGGCCTTGCTGGTGGAGTAGGCGCCGAGGCCGAGACGCGGCTGGTGGACGCTCTCGGAGGACAGCGCCAGCACCATGGCGCTGCGGTCCAGCAGCGGCAGGGCGCAGCGCAGCAGCCGTGCGACGCTCAGCACGTTGGTCTCGAAGAGCCGCCGCCATTCGTCGTCGCCGGTGGCGGCGACCATCTTCAGCGGGGCGGCGCCGACGCAGGAGAGGACGGCGTCGAGGCCGCCGAGTTCGGCGCCGATGGTCTCGGCGAGCCGTGCGCAGTCGGCGTCGGAGGTGAGGTCGACGGGGACGGGGATGCCGCCGCCCGCCTCGGCCCGCAGCTTCTCCAGCTGCTCCCTGCGCCGCGCGGCGAGGACGACGCGGGCGCCCGCCCGGATCGCGCCGGTGGCGAACTCGCGTCCGATGCCGGCGGAGGCGCCGGCGACGAGGATCCTGGCCCCGGCCAATGATGAATATTCCATTTTGTGTGACATGTTCGGTAGGTCTAGCACGCTCAGCAGGCCTCGGCGATGGTCTTGATCTCCAGGTACTCCTCGAATCCCGCGACGCCGCTCTCCCTGCCGACCCCGCTGTGCTTGTAGCCGCCGAACGGGGCGTCGGCGCCGTAGAACAGGCCGCCGTTGACCGAGATGGTGCCGGTGCGGATCCGGTTGGCGACCGCGCGCGCCCGTTCGTCCGAGGCGCTGCACACCATGCCCGACAGGCCGTACGCGGAGTTGTTGGCGATCGCCACGGCGTCGTCATCGCCGTCGTGGGCGAGTACCGCGATGACCGGGCCGAAGATCTCCTCCTGCGCCACCGTCGCGTCGGGCGAGACACCGGTCAGCACGGTCGGCTCGACGTAGTAGCCGCGCGTCAGATGCGCGGGCCTGCCGCCGCCGAGCGCGATCTCGGCGCCCTCGGCGACGCCCTTGTCGATGTAGCCGAGGACGCGTTCCCGCTGGCGGGCGTTGATGAGCGGGCCCATGAGGACGCCGGGGTCGGTCGGGTCGCCGTAGGGCCAGTCGCGCAGCGTGTTCACCAGCAGTTCCACGCCCTCGTCGTAGCGACCGCGCGGCAGGACGAGGCGGGTGAGGATGGCGCAGCCCTGCCCGGCGTGCGTGGTGATCTGGAAGGCGGCGTTGCCGACGACGGCGTTCATGTTCGCGTCGTCCAGCGCCACCAGCGCCGACTTGCCGCCCAGTTCGAGGAAGACCTTCTTCAGGCTCTCGGCCCCGGCGTGCATGACCCTGCGGCCGGTGGCGGTCGAGCCGGTGAAGGAGACCATGTCGACCCGCGGGTCCTCCGCGAGCCGCTGCCCCAGCTCGTGGCTGGAGCCGGCGACGACGTTGAGGACGCCCGGGGGCAGGTCGGTCTCCTCGGCGGCGATCCGGCCGAGGAGCGTGGCGTTCCACGGGGTGTCGGGCGCGGGCTTGAGCACGAC
>JAFACJ010001099.1 GCA_023425615.1 Actinomycetes bacterium | reverse complement strand
CCACAGGATCGCCCACAGCCAGCGCCCCCTGGCCTCGCCCGCGTAGACGGCGCGGTCGGGGCCCGCGTCGATCGACCACAGCGGCACCGGCCTGCCCTCGGCGTGGATCTTGGCGTGGGCGGGGCCCGCGTCGAAGCCGGGGCCCGGGTCCGAGCCGCGCACCCCGGCGAGCCGGGCGCCGAGCCCGACGCCCACCTCCTCGGCGACCAGCAGCAGATCGGCGGGGCCCGCGGTGAGGCCGGGCCCCGACAGCGCGACCGCGGCGGCACGGGCGCCGCTGCGCTCGTCCCCCGCGTGCAGGAAACCGGTGACCAGCCACCCCGGAGGCAGCGGCCACAGCAGCCAGATGGGGACCTGGGCCTGCGCCCGCACCACCGCGAGTCCCTCCTCCGAGGGGCTGGCGGGCGGCTGGAGCGGCAGCACGGAACCGTGTACCGGGCAGGTCCAGTCTGCGGACCTGGCGTTCGGCGGCACAGCGGTCCTGCCGCAGCGGGGGCAGGTGGGTTCCGGTCTCACGATTACTCACAGTTGCCGCTATGAGTCGGCAAGTCAAGGGGAGTGCACCCATCAACTCCCCCAGGAGTCTTTACTGGAAGCATGCGCTGTGTGGGCGGAGTGATCGTGCGCGATGGGAACCTCCTGCTGATCCTGCGGGGCAGGCCGCCGGGCGCCGGGCTGTGGTCCATTCCCGGCGGAAGGGTCGAGCCGGGCGAGAGCGACACCGAGGCGCTCGCCCGGGAGCTGCGCGAGGAGACCGGGCTGGCCGTGGCCGTCGGCGCCCTGCTGGGGTCGGTGGAGATCTCCGGCTTCGACGTCCACGACTATCTCTGCACGGTGACGGGCGGACGGCTCGCGGCGGGCGACGACGCGGCGGACGCCAGATGGGTGCCGCTCGCGGAGGTCGAGGGGCTTCCGGTGACCGCCGGCCTCATCGAAACGCTCCGTTCCTGGAAGGTGATACCCGGGTAAAATCAACTCCCTCTATCTCTTTTGTCTTGTGAGGGGACGCGGACCGATGCAGCAGCTCGAGTTCCGGCTGGAAGAACGCCAGCGGAAGGTCTATCTGATCCTCGCGGCGATCTGGGGGGTCCTCGGGCTGCTGCGGCTGTTCGTCAGCGTTCCCAGCGCGCTGGTCGCCTTCGTCGTCGGCGGCGTGATGGTCCTGTACTACTTCCAGTTCGCCAGGTTCGGGCTCACGCTCTCCCCGCAGGGCCTGACCATGAACGGCTGGCAGACCCACACCTACGCCTGGTCGCAGGTCCAGTCGGTGGAGAAGCAGAAGTGGTGGTTCCAGGACCGGGTCCTCGTCCGGTTCGCCGACGGTACCAGCCGCCGCGCCTGGGCGCCCCTGCACTACATCTCGATGCCCGACCCCCAGTTCGACCTGAAGCTCCAGGGCCTCCAGCAGTGGCACGCCCAGTACGCAGGCCTGCCCGCGGGCCCGCCGCAGCAGGCGTTCGGCGCTCCCCAGCAGCCCTTCGGCGCCCCGCAGCAGGCGTTCGGCGCCCCCCAGCAGGCGTTCGGCGCGCCCGGCCAGCAGCCGCCCGCGCCCCAGTACGGGCAGCAGCCCCAGCAGCAGTACGGGCAGCCCCCCGCCCCGCAGCAGCCCCAGTACGGGCAGCCCGCGTACGGCCAGCAGCCGGGCTACGGGCAGCAGCCCCCGGCTCCCCCTGCGCCCCAGTACGGGCAGCAGCCCCAGCCCTACGGCGGCCCCCAGCCGCACCAGCCGCAGCAGTCGCAGCAGCCTCCGGGCGAGTGGACCCAGGTCTTCGGCGCCGGGGACCACAACCGCCCGTCCTGACCCGCCGCCTCAGCCGGGCGTCACGGTCTCGACCCTCCTGCGTCCGCCCAGCCACAGCACGAGCGCGACGAAGACGGCCAGCGGCGGCAGGTCGGCCAGGAGGTAGTACCAGGGCGCCGCTCCCTGCTGCAGCGACTCCTCCAGCTCGCCCGCGGCGGCCGTCAGGCCGAACGCCATCAGGTTGTTCAGGACGTGCAGGGCGATGGACGCCTCCAGGCCGCCGGTCCGCACCGCCAGCCAGCCGCAGGCCAGCGCCCAGATGAAGATGTCGAGCATCGCCCAGCCGCGGTAGCCGTGGCCGGCCACGAAGAGCGCGCTGCTGATCGCGATGGCCGGCCAGGGGGTGCCGAGCACCCGGCCCAGCGCGCCGGTGAACGCGTTGCGGTAGGTGCCGTCGTGGCGGCGCAGGGTGCAGCCGCCGACCGCCTGAAGCAGCCAGCCGCGGAAGAGGAGCTCCTCGGCCGTCGACTGGAACGGCACCAGCAGCAAGATCACCAGGGCCGGCCCCCAGAAGCGCCCCCAGCCCACCCAGTCCGAGACGAGCGGCTCGTCGGTGAACGCGGCGGTCACGATCGCGCTGCACACCAGGGAGAGCGCCACATAGGCCAGGGCCGCCAGGGCGCACACGCCGAGCCAGCGCCAGCGCAGCCGGTTCAGCACCGAGGCCACCGACCAGGCCGGGCGGCGCGAGAACACCAGGGCCGTCAGCGGCGCCAGCGGGATCAGCACCCCCAGCAGCACGAGCTGGAGCGCGAGGTCCTCCAGCGGCCCCCCGACGAGGTGCTTCTCCGTCGGCTCGACCAGTTCCCCGGTGACCGCCCAGTGCACCACGATCCAGATCGTGAACACCGCGATGCCCGCGGCCAGGACCTCCAGCAGCAGCACCACCGTCCCCAGCAGGGGACGCCACCAGTGATGCCGCGCGGTCCGGTCGAGCTGGTGGAAGGGCGTCCCCGGGGGCGCTCCCGTCGCCCACGGCTGCGCCGGGCCTCCCACGGTGCCGGGAATCGTGTAACCGGGAGCCCTCTGCCCGTACTCCATCTGCCCGTACGGCGCGGAACCGGGCGGTATCACCCCCGGTGCCGCGTGGCCGGGAGCGCTCTGGCCCGGCAGGAGGTAGCCGGGACCCTGGGCGGAAGGCGGCGGGCCCTCCGGGGACGGCTGCGCGGGGTAGGTGTGCGCGGCGGGCCAGGAGGCCAGGGGTTCGTGCGGGGCGAAGTCCGGTCGTCCGGCGTCCGGTGGCGTCCAGGCGGCCGGGGGACGCTCCTCGTGCGGTTCGCCCTGCCCGGGAGACGGGGTGGCGTCGGATGGCGGCTCCATGAAAGGGAGCCTACGCAGCCGGACCCGCCTTCGTACGGCACGGGCCGCCCGCCCGCGCGTCAGGGCGCCTGGAAGCTCTTCATGCGGGTGAGCCCCGCCGCCCTGCCCTTGGCCGCGACGACCAGCGCCATCTTCCGCGACGCCTCGTCGATCATCTCGTCGCCCAGCATCGCCGCGCCGCGCCGCTCCACGGTCGTGTAGTACTCGTACGCCTCCAGGATCAGCTCGGCGTGGTCGTAGTCCTCCTGGCCGGGGGAGAACACCGCGTTGCCGGCCTCGATCTGGGAGGGGTGCAGCACCCACTTGCCGTCGTAGCCGAGGGCCGCGGTGCGGCGGGCCGCGCGGGTGAACGCCTCGGTGTCGCGGACGTTGAAGTACGGCCCGTCGATCGCCTGGAGGCCGAACGCGCGGCAGGCCATGAGGATCCGCATGTAGATGTAGTGGTAGGCGTCGCCCTCGGTGTAGCCGGGCGGCTGCTCCCCCACCACCAGCGTCTTCATGTTGATCGAGGCCATGAAGTCGCCCGGCCCGAAGATCAGGGTCTCCAGCCGGGGCGAGGCGGCGGCGATGGCGTCCACCTCGATCAGGCCGCGGGCGTCCTCGATCTGCGCCTCGATGCCGATGCCGCCGGCCGGAAGCCCGTTCGCCTTCTCGATCTGGGTGAGCAGCCGGTCCAGCCACTGGACGTCGGCGGGCCCGGTGACCTTGGGCAGCATCACGCAGTCCAGGCTCTCCCCCGCGCCCTCGACGACCTCGATGACGTCGCGGTAGGTCCACTCGGTGTCCAGCGCGTTGACCCGCACCGCCTTGACCTTGCCGCTCCAGTCGCCCTGGTTCAGCGCCTCCACCACGAGCTTGCGCGCGTCGGCCTTGGCGCCCGTCGCGACCGCGTCCTCCAGGTCGAGGAAGATCTCGTCGGCCGGCAGTCCCTGCGCCTTCTCGATGAAGCGGGGGTTGCTGCCGGGTACGGCCAGGGTGGTACGTCGCGAGCGCTGCATACGGGGGAGGCTACCGAGCTCCCGATCACGGCCCGCGGCCGGGTTCGGGGTTCTCCCCCTCGGCTCGCTGCCGCCATGATGGGTGTATGACCGCATTCCCGGTGGACGAGGCAGCTCTGGTGGACGAGGCGATGAAGAGGTCGAGCCTGGTCTGGATCGCCCTTCCCGACGGTTCACGGCCGCGTCCGGCCTGGTACGTGTGGCACGGCGGCGCCGCCTACGTCCTGACGGGGGGTGCCGGCGAGCAGCCGCTGCACGGGCTGCCCGAGGCCGACCTGGTCACCGTGATCGTGCGCAGCAAGGACAAGGGCGGCAGGCTGGTGT
>JAFACJ010001090.1 GCA_023425615.1 Actinomycetes bacterium | reverse complement strand
GCGACTACCACCCCGAGCGCGCCGCCGAGCTGGGGATCTCCTTCCGGCCCGGCCAGGTGCACTCCGACGGGCGCCAGATGGGCGAGCTGGCCCGTCTCCTGGAGGAGGGCGCCCTGCGTGTCGGAGTCGACGGCGTCTTCCCCCTGTCGGAGGCGGCCAAGGCGCATGAACGGGCCGAGAAGGGACATATCCAAGGCAAGATCGTCCTGAACGTCGCCGGGGACTAGCCGGAGGCGGGCGAACCCGCCGAGACGATGACGACGCGCTCCGGGCGACGGCCCGGGGCGCGTCGTCGCGGTCTCCGGCGGTCGAGAACCGGCATCTTGACAGCGAAGGGGCGGGGCGGTGTCATTGACATATGAACGCTTCTTCAGATGTGCAGAAGCTCGATCCCGACGGGTGCGCGGTACGGGTGGTGGACGCGGGACGGGTCGCCGTGGTGCGGGAGCGGATGCCGGCCGAGCGGGAGCTCGCCGACACCGCCGAGGTGTTCGGGCTGCTGTCGGACCCGGGGCGGCTCCGGCTGCTGCTGGCGCTGCTGGAGGGCGAGCTGTGCGTCTGCGATCTGGCGGCGGTCAGCGGGATGAGCGAGTCGGCCGCCTCGCACGCGCTGCGGCTGCTGCGGGCGCACCGGGTGGTGGCGGTGCGGCGGGCCGGCCGGATGGCCTACTACCGGCTGGATGACGCGCACGTGCGGCTGCTGCTGGACCTGGCGGTGGCGCACATCGGGCACAGCGAGGTCACGCACCCCGAACGGGAGGGCTGATGGGCGCGGGGCACGGCCACGGGCACGGCCACGGCCATGTCCACGGGCACGCGGGCGGACGGCACCGGTGGCGGCTGCTGGCGTCGTTCGCGCTGGTGGGCGTGTTCTTCGTCGTCGAGCTGGTCTACGGGCTGGTGTCGGGATCGCTGGCGCTGCTGTCGGACGCCGGGCACATGGCGGGCGACGTGCTGACGCTGGGCGTCGCGCTGGTGGCGACGAAGATCGCCGCACGGCCCGATCTGACGGGCAGGCGGACGTACGGGTCCTACCGCGCCGAGGTGTTCGCGTCCGGGTTCGCGGTGCTGATGATGGTCGGCACCGCCGTCTACATCCTCGTCGAGGCGGTGGGGCGGATCGGCGAGCCGGTGGAGGTGGCGGCGGGGCCGATGCTCGCCGTCGGCGGCCTGGGGCTGGCCGTCAACCTCGTGGCGCTGATGCTGCTGCGCGAGGGCGCCTCGGAGAGCCTGAACGTCAAGGGCGCCTACCTGGAGGTCCTCGGCGACGCGGTGGGCTCCGTGGGGGTGCTCGTGGCCGGGGTCCTCGTCCTGACGACGGGCCAGGCGCTCTTCGACACCCTGGTGGCGCTGGCCATCGCGGTGTTCGTGGTGACGCGCGCCGTCTCGCTGGGCCGCCGGGTCATGGCCGTCCTCGGCCAGCACGCGCCCGAGGGGATGGACGTGGAGGCCGTGGCGGGCGAGCTCGCCGCCCTCGAAGGCGTCCAGGACGTCCACGACCTGCACCTGTGGACGCTGACGTCCGGTATGCATGTGGCGACGGCGCACCTGGTGACCCGCGACGGCGCCGACGGGCACTCCGTCCTCGACCGCGCCCGCGACCTGCTGCGCGACCGCTACGCCATCGCCCATGCCACCCTCCAGGTGGAACCCGCCGACCACCGGGGCTGCGACGAACTGGGCTGGTGACCTCGGTCTTCACCGTGTGGCCCTTTTGAACCGGGTTTGGGGGTAGCTCGCGGGGTCCACGGGGAGATCGGCGCTGTGGACGTGCTGAGGGCCGGACGGGAGGCGGAGGAGGAGCTCAGGCTCGCGATGGTCATGGACGGGGGAGCCGGGTTCGCCGTGTGGGCGGGCGGCGTCGTCCATGAACTCGATCTGCTGCGGAGGGCGTCGGGGGGCGAGCCGGAGGAGGGCGTCAGAAAGGCCGATCTGCCGGTGTTCCGGCTCTGGCGGCGGCTGACCAGGGAGGCGGCGGCGCCCAGGCGGGTGCGGATCGACATCGTGGCGGGTGCTTCGGCGGGCGGGCTGAACGGGGTGCTGCTGGCGACGGCGATCGGACGTGACGCCGCGCTGACCGGCCTGAGGGAGATGTGGCGCGAGTCGGCGGCGTTGGACCGGCTGCTGGTGGGACCCTCCGAACACGGCTTCTTCAGCGGAGAGGCGCTCGGAAGCAGCCTGAAGGAGGCGCTCGACGCCGTACCGCAGGGCCCCGGAGCACCGGATCCCGTCACGTTGTTCGTCACGGCCACGGCGCTCGACGGACGCTTCCGTTCCTTCACCGATGGTTTCGGCAACCGTTTCCGTGTCCGTGACCACCGGAGGCGCTACCGGTTCGATCGGTACGGCGCGGACACGCTCGTCTACACCCAGGAAGACGGGCGGTGGGAGATCAAGGAACGCCCTCCCCGCAATGACTTCGCCGTCTCCAACACCGATCTGCTGGTCCAGGCCGCGTGCGCTACGGCGAGCCTCCCCGTGGTGTTTCCCCCCGTCAGCGAACTGCCGCTGCTGGACCACCGAGAGGCGCCGAGGAAGGAGTTCGACGACCCCGCGAGTTGCGTGGTGGACGGCGGGACGCTCGACGGGACCCCTTTCGGGCCGGTGCTGGCGGCGATCGCCAGGCGTCCCCTGGCCGGGAGGGCACGAAGGGTCATCGTCCATGTGGCGCCCTCGGGGGAACGGTCGGCCGGGGAGAGGGTCAAGGGCCTGGAGTGCGCGGATACCCCTGCGGCCGTCGCGGGACTCGGCGCGCTCCGATTCCCGCGGGAGGCGGGCTTCCGCGTCGGCGCCGAGGAGCTGACCGCGCGGCTGCGCACCAGCTCACGTCCCATCCGGGAAGAGCTGTTCGCACGGCTGCACGAGGACCGCGGCCCGTTCTTCTCCTCACTGCTGTCCCTGGCCGAGGGGATGCTCCCGGAGTACCGCTTGAACCGGGCCAGGGGAGTCGTCCTGGAGGTCAGGGGGATCCTCGCCGCCGCGGACGCCGTCTCCCCGCCGGCACTCCCGCCGCCGGTGGAGACCGAGGAGATCCACGACTTCCTGGCACACGAGCCGGGGCTCCCCTGGATCCCGCAGGACGACGTCCGCTGCCTCACCGGATGGGCGGACGGGGAGTGGCGGTGGGGGATCCTGCCCGCGGAACGGGTGTTGCAGACGCTCAGCGGCCATCTGCGGGAGCGCGCAGGGGGCGGGCCCGCGTTCGGCGCGGCGGCGGGGGACGTCGACCGGGAGCTGAGGAAGGTCCAGGCGGTCAAGGAGGCCGTCGCCGGGCGGCTGAGGCGGGAGCTCCCGCGTTCGGGGAGGCTCTCCGACCGGGAGGCGGTCCGGCTCCTCCACCGGATCTTCGACCGGCTGGACGTCACGAGGGCGGTCGCGGCGTTCGTCCGCGAGGGGAGCGGCCACTACTCGGCGGCCATGGGGGAGGAGGACGGGAACGCGGTGGCCGGCTGCCTGGTCGTCGAGGTCCTCACCCAGGCGTTCGCGCCGCCTTCGGCGACCACCGAGGAGGCACCGCCCCGCTTCGACCTCCTGCGTCTGGGCCCGGACACGATGAGCCGCCTGTTCAACGACGACCGCCTGGAGGACCTGGGGGAGCGGAAGCTGTACGGGGTCCGCTTCCAGCACTGCGGCGCGCTCCTCGACTCCGGCTGGCGCGACTGCGACTTCACCTGGGGGCGCCTGGACGCGGCGCACCACCTGCTGTCCCTCCTGCTTCCCTCGGCCGAGGAGGCGAGGGAGGAGGAGATCCGGCTGCACCGGCTCATCCTCGACGCGGAGTTCGGTCAAGGCGGGCTGGACCGGATGCGGGGGCATCTGACCGCGCTGAGACGGGCGGAGGGCGATCTGGAGCTGCTGGCGGAGATCCCCACGACGTACGAGGCGCTGCGGACGAGGGACGCGGTCGCCGAGGCCGTCCACCGGGCGCTGCGCGGGCTCGCCGGGGGGCGGGTGCGGCCACGGGCGCTGGAC
>JAFACJ010001013.1 GCA_023425615.1 Actinomycetes bacterium | reverse complement strand
CCTACAACGAGGAGCCCGAGAACGGCGTCCTGCCGCCCGGCGGCGTGCAGATGATCGTGGCGGGTCTGGTGCTGCTCCTGCTGTTCGGGGTGTGGGAGGCCCGCACCAGATCACGGCTGCTCGACCTGTCCGGGGTGCGCAAGGGCCCGGTGTTCGCCGTCCTCGCCGTCAGCCTCCTGTCGGGCGCGGCCCTGATGGTCACCCTGGTCGACGTCCAGCTCATCGCCACCACCCTGCTGGAGCGCGACCCGACCGAGGGCGCGTTCCTGCTGGCCAGGTTCCTCATCGCGCTGGCCGTCGCCGCCGTCGCCGGGGGCCTGGCCGCCCACCGGTACGGCGAGCGGTGGCCGCTGACGGCCGGGCTGGCGCTGGCCGCGCTGGGCTACCTGCTGGTCTCCGGCTGGCCGGTCGACCCGGCGTCCGCCTCCTACGGGCCGCTGCCGCGCATGGACGTCGATCTGGTGCTGGCCGGGGCGGGCCTCGGCCTCGCCATCGCGCCGGTCTCCTCGGCGATCCTGCGGCTGGTCCCCGAGGGCCAGCACGGGGTGGCCTCGGCCGCCGTGGTCGTCGCCCGCATGATGGGCATGTTGCTGGGTATCTCTGCCTTGTCGGCTTACGGCTTCCATCGCCTGCAGTCGCTGACGGCAGGGCTGAAGGTCCCCATCCCCTTCGGGAATCCGGACTTCAAGGCCGAGTTCGCGGTGTACCAGACGGGTCTGAAGGAGGCGCTGCACACCGAGTACCGCGAGGTCTTCCTCATCACCTCCGGGCTGTGCCTGCTCGGCGCGGTGGTGGCGGCGTCGCTGCGCGGACGCGGTTCCGGCCAGCCGCATCCGGCCAAGGAACTGACCGTCTGAAATCCGGCGATCCGTTGTCAGGACACCGCGGCGGTGCTTTGTTCTAGTCCTGGCCGTATGTCGTCACACCCCGATCCGACACGGCCGAGGAGGGACAGAGCACCGTGCAGCGGATGAGCGGACTGGACGCCGGCTTCTACCTGATCGAGGACGAGAACACCCCGCTGCACGTGGCGGCGGCGATCGTCCTGGAGGGGCCGGCGCCCGGATACGGGGACATCGTGCGGCTGGTGGCGTCCAAGCTGCCGGCCGTCGAACGGTACCGGCAGCGGGTCCGCTCCGTGCCGCTGCACCTGGGCCGCCCCGTCTGGGTCGATGACCCGCACTTCCAGATCCTCTACCACGTCAGGCACACCGCGGTCCCCTCGCCCGGCACCCTTGACCAGCTGCGCAACCTCGCCGGCCGGATCCTCGCCCAGCGCCTGGACCCCAAGAAGCCGCTGTGGGAGCTGTGGCTGGTCGAGGGACTCGAAGGCGGCGGCTGGGCGCTCATCGGCAAGGTCCACCACTGCATGGTCGACGGCGTCGCCGGCATGGACCTCATCGCCTCGATGTTCGACATCGACCCCGACGCCCCCCACCCCCGGCTCCCGGCCGCCGAGTGGGTGCCCGACCCCGAGCCGTCCGGGCTGCGGCTGCTGGGCGAGGCGCTGGTCGACAACGCGCTGCGTCCCCTGCACCTGGTCTCCTCGCTGCCGCGCCTCGCCTCCTCGGTGCGCCGCGCGCCGCGGCTCCTCGGCCAGGTGGGCGGCGTCGCCCGCCAGCTCGCCCGGTTCTCCCAGCCCTCGGCCAGCGTGCTCAACGGGCCGATCGGACCGCACCGGCGCTGGTCGTGGGCGTCGGTCCCGCTGGACGACGCGCAGAAGATCCGCGGACGGCACGGCGGCACCGTCAACGACGTGGTGCTCGCCGCCGTCACCCGGGGCTTCCGCGCCCAGCTCGCCGGGCGCAGGGCGCTGGCGCAGGACATGGTCGTCCGCTCCGGCGTCCCGGTGTCGCTGCGGACGGAGGACGAGCGCGGGGCGCTGAACAACCGGATCTCGGCGGTCTTCGTCAACCTGCCGGTCGCCGTCGCCGACCCGCTGGAGCGCCTCCGGCTCATCCGCGAGCAGACCCGCGACCTGAAGGACACCGGCCAGGAGGCGGTCGGCGCCCGGATCAGCCGGATCACCGACATCGCCGCGGCGCCCGCGCTGCTGGCGCTGGGCGCCAGGATCCCGATCCGGCTGCTCAACCCCATCGTGCAGACGGTCACCACCAATGTGCCGGGCCCCGACTTCCCCCTTTACGTGCTCGGCCGCAAGATCAAGGACCTCTACCCCTATGTCCCGCTCGCCGGCGGCATCCAGGTCGGCACCGCGATCTTCAGCTACAACGGCAGGCTGAACTTCGGGGTGAGCGCCGACTTCGACGGCCAGCCCGACATCGAGGTGTTCACCGAGGGCATCAAGGAGGGCTTCGCCGAACTGCTCCGTACCCGCCGCTCCCCCTCGGCGGCGGGCGCCGAACCGTGACGGCGCCTGACGGCGCCGGTCAGGCCGCGGCCTTCAGCGCGTTGATGAGCGCCGCGCCCTGCTCGGCGTCGTCGACGCTGATGGCGAACCTGCCGCCACCGGGGTAGTCCAGCACCAGGCACTCGCCGCCGCGCAGCATCAAGGTGGCGCGGCCGGGCAGCCCGCGCAGGCCCCACCCGCCCACCTGCAGGGGCCGCAGATCCTCGGTGCGCGCCGCCGCGATCTCCGTGAGGCCCTTGCGCCAGACCGGGAACGACCAGGGCCCGTAGGCGACGGCGACACCGCGCTCGCTCACCTGCACCCGGATGGTGCTCAGCAGCACGCCGACCGCCCCGATGAGCAGCAGCACCGGCCAGGGGGTGCCGCCCGCGCCTCCGATCAGGAGGACGACGACGCCACCGGCCAGGGCCAGGTAGCCGAGGGTGAGCAGCAGGGGGTTGGTGCAGCGGGACACCCACACCGCCCGCTCCCCCCGGCGAAGGTCGAGGGCCCGCGCGGCCGTGCCGGTGGCCGCGCCGCGCCCGGTGAGCCTCGCGCCGGCCCAGCCCGCCAGCATCGTCAGGCCGATGAGCAGCAGCGGCACCCACACCGGCAGGTGACGCGCGTCGCGCCAGCCCGCGCGGTCGAGGTTCGTCCAGATCGTCAGCCCCTGCAGGAGGAGCGCGAGAACGCCGAGCCCGGCGGCGGCGGGTCCTTCCCTGAGCCCGCTCAGCGCCGCCACCGCCCACAGCACGAGGGGGATCGCCAGCGCCGCCGCCTTCGGCAGGGATCCGTCGGGCTCGCCCGAAAGGTCCCAGTGGACCGCCACCCGGTCGGGCATCCCGTCCCAGCCCGCGGCGGCCATGGCCAGGAGCACCAGCGCCACCGCGCCCCAGATCACGAGTCTCTTCATATCCCCTCGATCATGGCTATCAGATCCGCCCTGGTGTGCCCGGCCCGCTCGGCGTCGCGCACCAGCTCCCGCACCCGGTCGAGGAGCTCGCCGCGGCGCCCGGCGCCGGGGAGCACCCGGATGCCGCGCCCGCGCCGGAACTCCAGCAGCCCCTCGTCCCGCAGCTCGCGCAGGGCGCGCAGCACGGTGTTGGGGTTGACGTCGAAGGCCGAGGCGAGGTCGCGGGCGGTGGGCAGCCGTTCGGGAGCGCTGCCGTCGGCGATGGCACGGCGCAGTGCCGCGGCCACCTGCTCGTGCAGGGGTCGTGCGTCGTCGGCCTCCAGCCTCAGCAGCATGGTGCTAATAGTACTAGCACCATTGGCTTCATTCCACCGGTGGGCGCCTCACGCCCCGCCCGCGCCGCGCCCTGACGCCTCGCGGCGTGCCGCCAGCAGATCCAGGACCAGTGCCGCCGACCAGCTGTAGTCGTGGCTGCCGCGCCCCGAACCGTCGAACGGGTCGAAGAACTCACGGAAGCCCGACTGGCGGATCAGGCGCAGCGTCCCGCTGTACAGCAGGTCGGCCAGGGCGCCGAGGCCCTGCATGAGGGCGCCGGTCCACAGCAGCCAGTTGGTGTTGACCCA
>JAFACJ010001006.1 GCA_023425615.1 Actinomycetes bacterium | reverse complement strand
CCGCCTTCAACGACCGCTCAAGAGCACGATCACGCCACGACGAATCCACATCCTCCAAAGCCCCGGCGGCTTCACCATCAGACCGCACCACACGACCTCCAGGACTCAGAACCTCTGACGATCAGCGACCCCGGTCCGCAGGCACAGGCACACCACGAATCCCCCGCTGAAAAGCAGCCTCCCTGGAAGATGGTACTCGGTTCCCAGAAGCCCGGGCACCGGCCTCCGCGGGTGTCGCGGGCCCGCACGCCACCGCGAACAACGCGGATTCACCACCGGAATGGGGAAAGCTTCCGTACCGAAAAATAAGAATAATCCTCTCGGCTCCCGTGGGCTCCGCCGATCAGGCGGTGCCCGCCAGATCCCGGCGACCGGCCGCGCCCGTCTCGGCCGCGCGCATCGCGGCAGCGACACCGGGGGCGAGCCAGTTCCGCAGGAAGCCGCGCAGCTCGGCCGGGTTCCGCTCGGGGGTGCCCGGGTCCAGAAGGAAGGACTGCACCACCCGCAGCGTCCACTCGACCAGTTCGTTCCGCTGTTCGGGGCCGATTCCGGACGCGCCCCAGTCCACCGCGGTCTGGTCGAGGAGGGCGCGGCCGACGGCCCTCGCGGTGTCGGAGGTGACGCTCCGCAGCAGCGAACTCCCGCCGCGGACGTCCAGGAGGAGCCGGAGGTACGGCTCCTCGGGGATCTGGCCGACCGTGTACGCGACGGCCTCGACCACCGCCTCACCCGGGTCGGCGACGGCGCGGAGCCGGCGCGAGAGACGCACCAGGAAGGGTCCTGTCCCCTCCAGCGCGGAGGTGAGCAGCAGCGCGTCCGTGCTCGGGAAGTACCGGTAGACGGTCTGGCGGCTGATCCCGAGGACCGCCGCGACATGGGCGATGGTGGTCGCCCCGCCGTGCTCGGCGACGCACCGGTGCGTCGCGTCCTTGATCCTGCGGATCGCCTCGTCGTCGCTTGAAGGGGGCGAGCCTCCCCATCCGTGGGTGCGCACGGTCACAACGTAGCGGCTTCCTTGACAGGACACAAAAGTAAATGTGTACTGCCGCCGAGCGACGGACGACTGACAAGGACGTGCCGGGTGGACGACGTACAGCGATCTCAGACAGCGCCGAAGGACGTGGTCGAACGCCTGCGCGCCACGTTCGACAGCGGACGCACCCGACCGCTTCAGTGGCGTGTCGGCCAGCTGCGAGCACTGGAGCGGATGCTCACCGAACGCGAGGCGGAGTTCGCGGAGGCGCTCTCCAAGGACCTCGGCCGCTCGCCCTTCGACGCCGTGCTCCTCGACCTCGCCTCGACCCGGGCGGAGATACGGCACGCCCTCGGGAACCTCACGTCCTGGGCGCGCCCCAGGTCGGTGCGCGCTCCGCTCGGCACCCGTCCCGGCCGCGCGTGGTACCAGTACGAGCCGCTGGGCGTCGTCCTCATCATCGGACCGTGGAACTACCCGGTGCACCTGGTCCTCGCCCCCCTGGTCGCCGCGATCGCCGCGGGTGACTGCGCCGTGCTCAAGCCCTCGGAGGTCACCCCGTCCTGTGCGGCCGTGCTCGCCGAGACGGTCCCCGAGTACCTCGATCCCGACGCGTTCGCGGTGGTCGAGGGCGCGGCGGACGTCACGCTCGGGCTGCTGGACCAGGCGCCCGACCACTGCTTCTTCACCGGGAGTCCCGGCGTGGGAAGCGCCGTGATGACCGCCGCCGCCCGCCATCTCATCCCGGTGACCCTGGAGCTCGGCGGCAAGTGCCCCGTGATCGTCACCGCCAGCGCGCGTCACGACGTCGCGGCGCGCCGTGTCGTCTTCGGCAAGCTCCTCAACTCGGGGCAGACCTGCGTCGCCCCCGACTACGTGCTCGTCGACCGGCGGGTGCGTGATGACTTCGTCGCGGAGCTGGTCGCCTCGATCCGCGCCTTCTCCGAAGGCGACGACCTGCCGATCGTGAACCGGCGGCACGCGGCCAGGCTGGCCGGCCTCCTCGCCGACGCGGGCGGGAGCACGGTGCTGGGCGGAGGCGTGGACGTGGAGTCCGCGCGGGCCGAGATGACGGTCGTCGTCGACCCCGACCCCGGTTCCCCGCTGCTGCGCGAGGAGATCTTCGGCCCGATCCTGCCCGTCGTCACGGTGGAGTCGCTGGACGAGGCGATCGCGCACGTGCGGCGCGGCACGTCGCCCCTCGCCGGCTACCTCTTCACCGAGGACCGCCAGGACGAGAAGCGCGTGCTCGCGCGGATCACGACGGGCGCGACCGTCGTCAACCACGTCATGATGCACCTGGGTGTCAACGA
The DNA here is from genome assembly GCA_023425615.1 of Actinomycetes bacterium. Classification (GTDB taxonomy): domain Bacteria; phylum Actinomycetota; class Actinomycetes; order Streptosporangiales; family Streptosporangiaceae; genus Actinocorallia. The sequence continues at coordinate 2,612 of JAFACJ010001006.1, read as the reverse complement.
CCTGCCTTTCGGCGGCGTCGGCACCAGCGGCATGGGCAAGTACCACGGCAGGTGGGGCTTCGAGGCGCTCAGCAACCCCAAGGCCGTCCTTCGCAAGCCGAGCCGCCCCGACTTCCGGCTGATGTACCCGCCCTACGGACCGCTCGCCCGGCGCCTCATGCGAACGCTGCTCGGCTGATCCGCGGCGGCGGCACCGATGTCCGTTTTCAGAATCGTATTCTCAGAGAGAATATGACAGTCCGAATTGATGCACGGTGCTTACCGCTCAGTGAAACATCAACATCGTGAAGATGGATACGCACCGTTGACACGGCAATGGATCGGCTGTAACCCTCTACGGAGTCCCCCAGCCCGGCGCGCGCCTTCCCCCCAGCCGAGATATCGAGGCACGATGGATCTAGCGATCAGTCCCGAGGACGAGGAACTGGTGTCCGCTCTTGCGGCCCTGCTGACCAAGGAGTCCTCGGCGGCCCGGGTCAGGGCGGCCGAGGGGCTCGGCTTCGATCCCGCGCTGTGGGAGGCGCTGCACCGGCTCGGCGTCCCCTCCCTCGCGCTCGGCCACGACGCCGCCACCGCCCTCCAGCTCGTGCTGATCGCCGAGCAGGCGGGCCGTCATCTGGCCAGTGCCCCGGTCGTGGAGGCCCTGGTGACCGCGCGGCTGCTCCAGCGGTGCGGCGGTCCGGCGGCGGACGCCCTCGCCGAGCGGTGCGCGGCGAACGCGAACACGATCGCGACGCTGGTACTGCGCCCCACCGGCGGGACGAGAGCCGAACTCATCCCCGCGGGCGCGGTGGCGGAGGTCGTCCTGAGGTACGACGGTGACGCGATCACCGCCATCCCGTCCGACCCCCCGATGGCCGCCACCCCCAACGTCGGCGATCTGCCCCTGGCCGACCTCGACCTGGCGGCGGACCGCGCCGAGACCGTGGCCGAAGGAGAACGGGCGCGGCTGGCGTTCGAGGAGGCGCAGGACGACTGGCGGTTGCTGACCGCCGCGCAGCTCGTCGGCCTGGCGGCCAGGGCGCTCGAACTCGGCGTCGAGTACGTACGGGAGCGCAGGGTGTTCGACCGCCCCGTCGGCTCGTTCCAGACCGTCGCGCACAAGCTGGCCGACCACGCGACGGCGGTCGACGGAGCGCGGCTGCTGGTGCGGGAGGCGGCGTGCGCCGTCGACGAACGCGACCCCCGCGCCGCCGCGCTGACGACCATGGCGTTCTGCTACGCGGCCGAGCAGGCGGTCGCCGTCGCGGGCGACAGCCTGCACTTCCACGGCGGTTACGGCTTCACCCTCGAATACGACATCCAGCTCTACTACCGGCGCGCGCAGGCATATCCGCTGGTCTGGGGGTCGGTACAGCAGGAGTACCGGCGGCTCGCCGACCGGCTCTGGGGGGTCTCCTCATGAACTTCGGACTCGGCGCCGAGAGCGAATCCTTCCGGGCGGAGGTCGCCGCGTACCTCGATGAGCACCTGACGCCCGACGTGCGCGAACGGGTGCGGCGCAGCGGCTCGATGCACGACTGGGAGCTGCACCGCGCCCTCGCCCGGCGCGGCTGGCTGGCGGCGGGCTGGCCGAGGGAGTACGGCGGCCAGGGCCGCAGCCCCTTGGAGCTCATGGCCCTGCGGGAGGAGCTGAAGAGACGCCACGCGCCGACCGAGGGCATGGGCATGACGATGCTCGTGGCACGCACCATCCTGGAGGCCGGGACGGAGTCGATGCGCGCCGAGGTGGTCCCGCGTGCCATCAACGGCGAGATCCTGATCTGCCTCGGCTACACCGAGCCCCAGGGCGGCTCGGACGTCGCGTCCGCGCGCACCAGGGCCGAGCGCGACGGCGACGGGTGGGTCATCAACGGCCAGAAGGTGTTCACCACCCTGGCCGAGGAGGCCCATTACGTCTTCCTCCTCACCCGCACCGCCACCGGCGGCGCCAAGCACCGCGGCCTGACCATGTTCCTCGTGCCCATGGACACGCCGGGCATCGAGATCCACCCCATCGAGACCCTCGGCGGCGAGCGCACCAACACCGTCTACTACACCGACGTCCGGGTGCCCGACAGCGCCCGCGTGGGCGCCGTCGACGGCGGCTGGGACGTCCTCATGACCGCGCTGACCTACGAGCGCAGCGGTGTCGGCGACGACTCGCGGCTGCTGCACGAGATCGTCAGGGCGGCCCGCGACACCGGCGCGGCGCACTCGGCGTCGCTCGGCGACCCGGTCGTGCGCGAGCGGCTGGCACGGCTCGCCACCGACGTCGAGGTGGCCAAGCTCCTCGGCCGGCGCAGCTGCTGGATCGAGGCGACGGGCGGGACGCCGACGGTCGAGGCGTCCATGCACAAGCTCTTCCACGCCGAGTCACGGGTGCGGTTCTCGGCCGTGATGCTCGACCTCCTCGGGCCGCAGGGCCTGCGCGAGGTCGGCGACCCGCGGGCCGTGGCCGCGGGGGCGTTCGCCGAGGAGTTCCGCCACGCGGTCATCATGCCGATCTGGGGCGGGTCCAGCGAGGTGCAGCGGCGCATCATCGCCGAACGCGGCCTCGGCCTGCCGCGCTCGACGTGAGCCGAGGAGCCGAGAAGACGACATGACCGACAGCGAGGAGGACAGTCCGTGCC
>JAFACJ010000992.1 GCA_023425615.1 Actinomycetes bacterium | reverse complement strand
TCCTCGGCCGGCGCCGCCTCCGGCGGGCGCGGTGTCTGCGCGGTGGCGAAGCCCGCGTGGCTGCGGGGGTGGGTCAGCCTGCCCGAGCGCACCTCCACCGCCGTCTCCGGGTCCACGATCGCGGCCTGGAGCGTCTCCTCCACCTCGTGCGCCGCCTGCTCGCCCAGGGGCCGTCCGGTGGCCTCCACCAGGGCCGCGGCCCGGCGCACCGCCTCGGCCACCGCGAGGTTGCGCACCCGGTCGAACCGCGCCGGGTCCTGGCCCGCGCTCCAGCCCCGGCGGATCTCCTCCCCCAGCTCCAGCAGTTCCCCCACCAGGTCCGCCTCCTCCCGCACCAGGAGGTTGACGGCCCAGGCCGAGACCGTCGGCCGGCGCAGCGCCTTGATCTGCTTGGCGGTGGCGGCGTCGCCCTCCTCCTGTGCCGCCTCGGCGAGCCGGCGCCGGGTCTGGACGAACTCCGAGGGCGGCACCCGGTAGAGCTCTCCGGCTGCCTCATTGAGATCCACAAGGGGTAACTACCACCGGAGATCTCCCCGAAATCCGGGAGTGATCCGGCTCTCTCCCCCAAGGGAGCATAAGACCATCAATAACCATGACCTGCGGGGGAAGCCTCCCTTTATGGAAGTCCTGACCGGCCCTGACGGCGTGTCCCCTCCCCGGTGCGACCGGGGCGGGCGGTGGCGGGCGGTGCCGGGTCAAGCGCCGCTGACCAATTGCAGATTATTCCTATTGACTTACTAGGGTATATAACCGACCATGTTCCCGGTTCCCTCGGTTCATGGTCGGAGTGTGATCTACCGTGCCCAACCGCCGTCAGTTCCTCCGCGGCTCAGCGCTGCTCACGGGCCAGGGCCTCCTCGGCCTCGGCGGGTCGGCACTGTACCCCTCCCCCGCCCAGGCGCGGCCCGAGCAGGAGCGCGCCGCCACCGACGCCAGGCCCAACATCCTCCTCGTGCTCGCCGACGACCTCGGTTACGGCGCGCTCGGCTCCTACGGGCAGCGGATCATCAAGACCCCCGTCATGGACCGGCTGGCCCGCCAGGGACTGCGGTTCACCCAGGCGTACGCCGCCGCCTCGGTCTGCGCGCCCTCCCGCTGCTCCCTGTTCACCGGGCTGCACAGCGGACACTCCCGGGTACGGCAGAACCCGCGCGCCGGATCCCCGACGGCGCTGCGCGACGGCGACACCACCTTCGCCGAGGTGCTGCGCGCGGCCGGCTACCGCACCGGGCTGATCGGCAAATGGGGCTTCGGGCCCGAGCACGGCGGCCAGCCCAGCTCCCCCGACGCCCGCGGCTTCGAGGAGTTCTTCGGCTACATCACCCACGGCGCGGCGCACGACTACCACCCCGACCACCTGTGGCACAACGGCACCAGGGTGCGGGTGAGGAACGACGGCTACGCCCCGGACCTGCTGCGCGACCGCGCGGTCTCCTATCTGCGCAAGTCAGGCGGCGGCCCGTTCCTGCTCACCTACACCCCCAACCTGCCGCACGCGCCCAGCGACGTGCCGAGCCTGGGCCGCTACCGCGCCAGACCCTGGTCGCGCGCCGACCGCGGGCACGCCGCGCAGATCACCCGCCTCGACTCCCATCTGGGCGACCTGCTGCGCGCCCTGCCCTCGGGACGGCCCACGCTCGTCCTGGTGACCAGCGACAACGGACCGCACGAGGAGGGCGGCGTCAACCCCGACCGGTTCGACGCCAACGGGAGGCTGCGCGGCTACAAGCGCAACCTCTACGAGGGCGGGATCCGGGTGCCGCTGATCGCGTGGGCCCCCGGCCTGGTCAGACGGGGCACCACCGCCCGCGTCACCCAGCACACCGACCTGCTCCCCACCCTGGCGGAGTTCGCCGGGGCTTCCGCGCCCGGCGGCCTGGACGGCGTCTCCCTGCGCGGGGCGCTCACCGGGCAGGGCGGCCAGGGACCCGCGGGCCACCTGTACTGGTACCGCAGCGAGAACCACTCCACCCGTCGCGCCAACGCCGCCGAGGGAGGAAGCGTCACCCGGATGGCCGAGGCCGTGCGGCAGGGCGACTGGAAACTCGTCCGCTTCGCTCCCGGACGGGAACGCCCCCCGTCGGACTTCAAGTGGAAGAACGAGCTGTACAACCTGCGCAAGGACCCCGGCGAGCACCACGACGTGGCGGCACGCCACCCCGAGCTCGTCATCCGCCTGTCGCGGCTGGCCGGATCCTCCTGGCGCGGGTGAGCGGCGCCCCACTCGTTGAGCCGCTCCCGGCTGGGTAGGCAGTCGCATATGGGGGCTGTGTATGACGCCGGGCCTTTCGTTCCCGGCACCGAGGACCTGACGGAACTACGCGAGGCCGCGGCGGGGTGCCGCGGCTGCCCGCTGTACGAGCGCGCCACGCAGACCGTGTTCGGGGAGGGACCCGCCGCCGCGCGCATGCTGATGGTCGGGGAGCAGCCCGGGGACCAGGAGGACCGGCAGGGCAGGCCGTTCGTGGGACCCGCCGGGCGCCTGCTGGGGCAGGCGCTGGAG
>JAFACJ010000084.1 GCA_023425615.1 Actinomycetes bacterium | reverse complement strand
GGACAGATATGAAGATCGTGGTCATCGGGGGCAGCGGGCTCATCGGCTCGGGCGTCGTGCGCGAGCTGGCAGCGCGGGGGCACGAGGCGGTGGCGGCGTCGCCCTCGTCGGGCGTCGACACCCTGACGGGAAAGGGCCTGGCCGAGGTCCTCAAGGGCGCCGAGGTGGTCGTCGACGTGACGAACTCGCCGTCCTTCGAGCCCCGGGCGGTGCTGGAGTTCTTCACGACGTCGACCCGCAACCTCCTGGCCGCCGAGGAGGCCGCGGGCGTGCGGCACCATGTCGCGCTCTCGATCGTGGGGACGCGGCGCCTGCCGGAGAACGGCTACTTCCGCGCGAAGGTCGCCCAGGAGGACCTGATCCAGGCGGGCACGATCCCCTTCTCGATCGTCCACGCGACGCAGTTCCTCGAGTTCGTGCCGGGCATCGCCCAGACCGCCACCGAGGGGAACACCGTCCGGGTGGCGCCCGTGCTCTTCCAGCCCATCGCGGCCGCCGACGTCTCCACGGCGGTGGCACGGGTCGCCATGGACGCGCCGCTGAACGGCGGGGTGGAGGTGGCGGGCCCGGAGACGTTCCGGTTCGACGAGCTGATCCGCTCCTACCTGGCGGCCGTCGGCGATCCGCGCGAGGTGGTCACCGACCCGCACGCGCCCTACTTCGGCTCGGAGCTGGAGGAGCGTTCCCTCGTCCCGGACGAGGACGGCGCCGCGCTGCTGGGCGGCGTCCACTTCCGCGAGTGGCTGAAGCGGCAGCTCGCCGAGGAGAAATGACGGGGGACTCCGCCGGGCCGCCGGGTGACACCGGTGGGTCCGGCGGGGTCGGATCGGGATGTGTCTCATAAAGGCATCGATCTCCGGACACCGCCTGGTGAAGATCGTTCTCGTCGGTACGATGACCGTCGCCACCCCCAGAAAATGTCCGGAGTCAATGTGTTTGTCATGCCTTGCAGACGGTGCGGCGGTCCCCGAGACACCGGGTCGGACCATGTCTGAGGCGGTCAAGAGCAGGCGCTGGTTCCTGCGGGGCCTGGGCGGGACGGCGGCCGCGGGCGCCACGCTCGTCGCCTGGCCTCCGGGCAGCGGACCGGTCAACGACTCGGCCACGGCCGTCGAGCGCAAGCGCGGCCGCGAGCAGGGGGACCGGCCCAACTTCGTGGTGATCGTGGCCGACGACGTCGGGCTCGGCGAGCTCGGCTCCTACGGCCAGCGCAAGATGAAGACGCCCAACCTGGACCGGATGGCGCGCCAGGGACTGCGCTTCACCGACGCCTACTCCGCGGCGCCCGTCTGCGCGCCGGCCCGCGCCGCACTGCTGACCGGCCTGCACGCCGGGGGCGGCGCCGTCCGCCGCAACCCGCCGAAGGACGGCGACCTGCCGCTCAACGGGCTCCCGACCCTCGGCACCGTCCTGCAAGAGCGCGGCTACCGCACCGGGCTGTTCGGCAAGTGGGGGTTCAGCCGCGACAGGCTCGGCCCCGACCACCCCAACAACTACGGGTTCAGCGACTACTACGGCTATCTCACCCACCACGCGGCGCACAGCTACTACCCGACCCACCTGTGGCGCAACCAGGAGAAGGTGGTGCTGCCGGGGAACACCGGGGACACGGGGCAGATCTTCGGCCCCGACCTCATCGTGGACGAGGCGGTGAAGTTCCTCGACGACGCGAAGGACGAGCCGTTCTTGATGATCGTCGCCCCGAACCTGGCGCACGCGCCGTCCGTGGTGCCCGGCCTCGGCTCCTACGCGGGCAAGCCGTGGAAGCAGGCGAACAAGGCGCACGCCGCACAGATCGACCGGCTCGACCGCTATGTAGGGGTACTGCTCGACCAGCTCAAGGCGCTGAAGCTGGTCGACAACACCATCGTCCTGTTCACCAGCGACAACGGCCCCCACGAGGAGAAGGGCGTCAACCCCGTCTTCTTCGACGGCAACGGGCGCTATCGCGGCTACAAGCGCAACCTCTACGAGGGCGGCATCCGCGTCCCCTTCATCGCCTGGTCGCCCAAGCTGCTGCCGCGCACCTCGGGGAAGACCACCCGCCACCCCTCCACCCAGTACGACCTCCTGGCGACCTTCGCCGACTTCGCCGACGCGCCGCTGCCCGTGCGCCAGGACGGGCTGTCCCTGCGGCGGGTCATGGAGGGCCGCGGCGGCGCGCCCGTCCACCGCTACCTGTACTGGCTGCGCCTGCACGTCGGCTCCACCCCCCGCCACCTCAAGGAGGACCACGGCAAGGGCAAGAGGGCGGCGGCGGCGGTCCGCTTCGGCGACTGGAAGGTCATCGGCTTCGCTCCCACCCAGGAGTACACCCGCCCCGGCGCCGGCTGGACGTATGAGCTCTACAACCTGAAGAAGGACCCCGGGGAGACCAAGAACCTCGCCTCCAAGAACCGCAAGCTGGTCAAACGCGGCGAGGGGTACATGCGCGAGGCCTGGCGCCCGTTCTGACGGGTGGCGCGCTGGCGCCTTCCCCGGCCGCCGTAGAGTTCCTTTCCTGTCAAGATCGGCGGGAGGGCCGGAGACCTGGGCACGTCGTGGCAGTTCGCGCTGTCGGCACTCCTGCTGGCGGCGGTGCTGGCGTTCGCGGTGGCCAGGCCGCGGGGCCTGCCGGAGGCGACGGCGGCGGTACCGGCGGCGGTCGCGGTGCTGGCGGTCGGGGCGGTACCGGTGGACCGCGCGCTGGCCGAGGTGCGCGGCCTCGGTCCCGTCCTGATCTTCCTCGCCGCCGTGCTGGTGCTGGCGCGGCTGTGCGGTGACGAGGGCCTGTTCCGTGCCTGCGGGGCGTGGATGGCGCGCGCCGCGGCGGGCGGGCCTCGCCCGCTGCTGGCGTCGGTGTTCGTGATCGCCTCGCTGGTCACGGCGGTGCTCAGCCTCGACGCCACGGTCGTGCTGCTCACTCCCGTGGTGTTCGCCAC
>JAFACJ010000894.1 GCA_023425615.1 Actinomycetes bacterium | reverse complement strand
GCCCAGGGAGGCGGTCAGGGCGATGAGGCGGGTGGACTCGATGAACCGGCGCCCGGCGTCGCGGCCTCCGGTCAGGTCGAAGGACAGGACGCCGCCGCCTCCCGACAGGAGGCGCTGGGCGATCTCGTAGTCGGGGTGGTCGGGAAGGGACGGGTAGGAGACGCGCTCGACCTTCGGGTGGGCGGCGAGTTCCTTGGCCAGGTGGAGGGCGTTGTCGCAGTGGCGCGGCATGCGCAGGCCGAGGGTCACCAGCCCGCGCAGCAGCAGGTAGGCGGCGAACGGGTCGAGGGAGGTGCCGAGTTCGACGGCCTCCTCCCAGACGGTGCGGTGGTCGTCCTCGGAGGCGAAGACGGCGACGCCCGCCAGCACGTCGCCGTGGCCGCAGATGTACTTGGTGGCCGAGTGGACGACGACGTCCGCTCCGTGCTCCAGCGGGCGGCACAGCAGCGGCGTGGCGAAGGTGTTGTCCACGACCGTCTTCACCCCGGGACCGGCGGCGGCGATCAGGGCGGGGAGGTCGGCGACCCGGGCGGTCGGGTTGGCGATCGTCTCCAGGTACAGCAGCCGGGTGCCGGGGCGCAGCGCGGCGGTGATCTCGGCGGGGTCGTCGCCCGAGACGTACGTCACCTCCACCCCCCACTTGGAGGCGAGGCTCTGGAGGGAGCCGTACGTCCCGCCGTAGAGGCAGCTCTGGGCGATGACATGATCGCCCGAGCGCAGGAGCCCGTGCAGGACGGCGTTGATGGCGCCCATGCCCGAGGAGGTGGCAAGGGCACCTGCGCCGCCTTCCAGATCGGCGATCGCGGTTTCGAACGACTTGACCGTGGGGTTGCCCAGGCGGCTGTAGAACGGCGGCCGGTCGGGGCCGTCGAAGGCCTCGGCCATCTCCTGGGCGGTATCGAAGGAGAACAGGTGGCCCTGGTAGATGGGCATGCGCAGGGCGTGGCTACCGGACGGCTCGATGACGGGCGGGTGGACGGCGCGGGTCTCCGGGCGAAGATCGGTCATGGGTCCAGTGTGAACCCGCCCTGATCAGGACAAACAGGGCCAATCCCTATGAAGTGGCTTACTCGCCCGCCTCTTTCCGCGCCTTGCGGGCGGCGCGCTCCTCGCGCTCGGCGGCGTCCAGGGCCTCGGCCTGCTCGGGCGTGGGGGCGGTGCCGCCGAGATGGGCAGGCTGCCACCACTGGCCGGTGCCGTCCACGGGGTACTCGCTCTGCGCCCGGTCCACCAGCTCCTGCATACGGTCGTGGAGCTCCTTGGTGACCTGGTCGTAGTCATCGCCGCGGGTGGGGTGCATCGGCTCGCCCACCAGGATGAGGATGGGGGTGCCGCGCTGCCACAGCCTGCGCTTGCGGCCCTTGGTCCACAGGCGCTGGGTGCCCCAGACGGCCATGGGGATGAGCGGTACCTTGGCGGCGACGGCCATCCGGACGGCGCCGCTCTTGATCTCCTTGACGGTGAACGACTGGCTGATCGTGGCCTCGGCGAACACCCCGACGGTCTCGCCCGACTTGAGCGCCTTCAGCGCGGCGATGTAGGAGGAGGCGCCGTTGTCGCGGTCGACGGGGATGTGGTGCATACCGCGCATCAGCGGCCCGCTGACGCGGTGGTCGAACACCTCCTTCTTGGCCATGAAGCGCACCAGGCGCCCCGCAGGGTTGGCGCCGAGGCCGGCGAAGATGAAGTCGAGATAGGAGACGTGGTTGCAGGAGATCACGGCCCCGCCGGTGGCGGGAATGTTCTCGTGGCCCACGACCTTGATCTTCAGGCCGAGCACACGGAACATGATCTTGGCGGCGGCGATCACCGGGGGATACACGATCTCACTCATGTCTGAGAACCTAACCTACGAGGACGTAACCTCTGAACTGACCGCCCGCTACAAGTGAGTCGCCGCCTTTTTGAAGGTTCTCACCTTGCCGGGTGCTCCGGCGGCCCCACGGGGGGTCTGCGGGCGGCGCGCACGACGCGGACGAGCGAGGCGGGACGGGCCAGCGACAGGGGCGGCCGCGCCAGGGCGAGCACGTCCAGCATGTCGGCGCAGCTGACGGGATCGGTGTTGGCGGCGCGGACGGCGAGGCTGACATAGGCGTTGATGATCCGCGTGTGGGGGAGGACCGGCGGCCCCTGCGTCTCGGCGTAGCGGCGGTCCTCGCCCGTGGAGATCATCCAGGCGCCCGCGCCGGCCCGCGCCACGCGCTTTTGGAACCACCGCGTGGTGCGGCGCTCGCGCAGCATGCGGTCCAGCTCCAAGGCGCTCATCGCGGCGACGGTGATGCCCTGGCCGTAGATCGGGTTGAAGGCGCAGACGGAGTCGCCGATCGCGGCGAACCCCTCCGGCCAGGAGCCGATCCGCTCGTAGTGCCGCCGGTGGCCCGCGGTGTGCCGGAAGGAGACGACGGGCGTCAGCGGCTCGGCCTCCCTGATGGCCTCGTACAGGACGGGGTCGCGCAGGCCGCGCGCGTACTTCAAGAAGCCCTCGTCGTCGGTCGGGGGGTAGTCGCCGCCCGCGCCGCTCAGGCTGCAGATCCACCGGCCGCCCACCTGCGGGAACAGCCCGCCGGTGCGCTTGCCCCGCGGCGGCCCGGCCTGGAGGTAGAGGGCGCGCCAGCCGGGGTCGAAGCCGGCCGGTATGGCGTAGTAGCGGCTGGCGTATCCGAGGAGCGGGTCGATCCGCGTCTCGCGGGGGAGGGGGCGGCCGAGCTCGGTCAGCCAGGTGGGGGCGCGCGACGTCCGTCCGGTGGCGTCGACGACGAGGTCGGCGGCCAGGCGGTCCTCGGCGTAGGGGTCGCCGTCGCGCTCGCGGTACCGCACTCCGGTGACCGTCTCGGCGCCGGTGAGGCCGGTGACGTCGACGCCGGTGCGCACGTGGAGGCGCGGCTCGGGGAACAGCCTGCGGCGTACCGCCCAGTCGAGGAGGCCGCGGGTGAAGGTGAGCATGCGGGTGGTGTCGAAGCGCCGCCGCCAGCCGCCGGGCGTCAGCCACAGGAAGTCGGAGGGGAGCCGCAGGTCGGGGGCGCCCTGGGCGAGGAGGTCGGCCTCCAGTCCGGGCAGCAGCCCTTCGAGCAGGCCGCGTCCGTGGTCCCACAGGACGTGCAGATGCCTGCCCTGGGGGACGCCGGGACGGTGGACGGGGTCGGCGGGGAAGGAGTCGCGGTCGAGCAGGGTGACCCGGTCGAAGTGGTCGAGAAGGATCCGTGCCGAGAGGAGCCCGGCGAGGCTGCCTCCTATGACCACCGCGTGCTTGCGCTGAGACAAGGGGGGTTCCTCATGGTGCTGCGGGAGAGAAATGCTGAGCGTATGTCACATTTTCGTATTTCGGACCGTCCGCAATGGGGGTGGGGCAAGATGAGTATTTACATTAATGGAGCGGAAGCTGATAGTTGGCACCACTTCTCACGGAGGGAGATCCTGCGAAGTGGGCACCACAACGGAGCGCTCCAGGCCGCCGTCCCGCACCCAGCACCACCGGACGGTGAAACGTGAACTGTCCGAGACACCGCACCCCGCCTGGGTCGAGGACATGCTCCATGAACTCCAACCTTATTGGGACGCCGTACTCGCCGCCCCCGTTTTCACCACGACGGTATCGGAAGGCGTCGATGACGAACTCTGGCGAAAGGTCATCCGCGAGTTCTTCTGCGTCGTCGAGGCGTTCCCCAAGTACATGGGCGTCTATCTGGGCCGCACCACCTACGGCAAGACACCCGGAGACCTGCTGGCCCGCGACTGGCTCATCGGCAACATCCGCACCGAGGCGCTGCACGCCCAGTGGTTCATCGACTGGGGCGTCGGCCTCGGGCTCACCGAGGAGGAGATCGTCGGCCACCGCCCGAGCCCCGAGGTCGCCGCGCTGTATGAGTACCTGTGGTCGACGTCCTACCGAGGCTCGGTCGCCGAGGCGTTCGGCGCCGTCAACTACGCCATCGAAGGCACCACCGGGGATTGGACGCGTCTTGTCGCACCGGCTTTCAAGGCGCGTTTCGGCCCGGACGAATACTCCTTGATGTGGCTCACAGAGCACGTCGAGTACGACGACGCGCATCCGCGTGAGGCACTGGAGTTGATCAAGCTGACGGCCCGCGACGCCGACGACCGCGCCGCGGTCAAGGAGGCGGTGCGAAGGTCGTTGGAGCTGTTCAGGCGGGGATT
>JAFACJ010000887.1 GCA_023425615.1 Actinomycetes bacterium | reverse complement strand
CGTCTCGCCCTGGCCGTAGACCTTGGTGATGCCCCGGACGTCGAGGACCGGAGGGGCGGTCATCGGCCGCCCCCGGGGAAGCCGCCCATGCCGCCGCCGGGGATGCCGCCGCCGCCCATGTTGCCGCCGGGCCGGTTGCCGGTGTTCGAGCCGCTGGCCGTGGTGGTGGTGATCTGTACCTGCTGGCCCTCCTCCAGACCCGACTTGATCTCGACGCCGGAGGTGCCGGAGATCCCGGTGGTGACGGTCTTGACGACCGGCTTGCCGTTCTCCAGGACCGTCACGGTGCTCTGCCCGCCCGCGGTGCTCACCGCCGCCGTCGGCACGTACAGCACGTCGGACACCTGGGAGACGGTCACCGTGACGGTGGAGGTCTGGCCGATCCTGACCTTGGCCGGCCTGGTGGTCAGCGTGATGGTGACGCCGAAGGAGACGACGTTGTTGGTGGTCGTCGGCTCGGTGTCGATCTGGGTGACCTTGCCCTCGGCGGTGACCCCGCTGAGCGCGTCGAAGCCGATCGTCGCCTTCTGGCCCACCTTCAGCTTGGTGGTGTCGGCCTCGGTGAACGAGCCGTCGATCTTCAGCTTGGAGGTGTCGGCGAGCTCGATGAAGCCGGAGGAGGACGTGGAGGTCGCCCCGCTGCCGCCGCCGTTGCCGCCGGAGGCCGAGGACGAGCCGCCCTCGTTGCCGTTGACCGCGGTGACCGTGCCGCCGAAGGGCGCGTAGATGACCGTCCCGTCCAGGGCCCGCTGCGCGCTCTTGACGGCGTTCTGCGCCTGGACGTAGGTGGCGTAGCCCTGCGCGGTGTCGGTGTCCCCGTCCGCGGCCACCGCCAGGTCCGCCTTGGCCTTGTCGAGGTCCTCCAGCGCCTCCGTCCGGTCGAGGGCCGCCAGCCTGGCGCCCTTCTTGACCTTGTCACCGACCGCGACGTAGATGTCCTCGACGGTCCCCGAGCCGGTGAAGTTCAGCGAGCTGGTCTTGGCGCTCTCCACCGAACCGGAGGCCGAGACCGACTCGACGAGCTCGCCGCGGGAGACGGTCGCCGTCCGGGTCGAGGTGACCGGCTCGGCGCCGTCGTCGCCGAGCGAGAGATAGGCGACGCCGATGCCTCCGATCAGCACCACGCCCAGTGCGCCGTTGACCACGACGGCCCTGCGCTTGAGGAGGGATTTCATGGCCACAGAGCGTGGCGCGGGCTTCTGGGGCGTTGGTGATGCGAACGTGAGAGTCGGATGAGAGCACCGGGAACTTCATGAAGAACCCGATCGTTCCGGGCGGGCCGGAGCGCCGGCGGACGGCTCCGCCGGCGCCCCTTGGCACGTTCCCTACCCCTGCGGCGGCCGGTCGCGCAGCATGCAGCTCAGCCGGGCGGTGCAGACCCTGCGGTCCTGGTCGTCGGTGATCACGATCTCGTAGGTGGCCAGCGTCCTGCCGCCGTGGACCCGGGTGGCCACACCCGTCACGAACCCCTCGGTCGCCGAACGGTGGTGGGTGGCGTTGATCTCGATGCCGACGGCGATCCTGCCCTCCCCCGCGTGCAGCGCCGAGCCGATCGACCCCAGCGTCTCGGCCAGCACGCAGGACGCGCCGCCGTGCAGCAGCCCGTAAGGCTGGGTGTTCCCCTTCACCGGCATCCTGCCCACGACCCTCTCGGGCGCGGCCTCCAGGAACTCGATGCCCATCGCCGTCGCGAGATCACCTGAGATGTCTTCGCCGCCTATTTCCTTCAGGGCCGTCTTCTGCTCGTCGTCCACGCCACCCAACTCCTGGCAATCGGTCCGGTCGCACGCCGGAAACTGTCCGACGCCGAGACTAAGCTCTGGGCGTGGCTAACTCGGAACCGACCCCGCAGACCCTGCTCCTCCTCGACGGGCACTCACTGGCCTACCGGGCGTTCTACGCGCTGCCCGTGGAGAACTTCTCCACCACCACGGGCCAGCACACCAACGCCGTGTTCGGCTTCACCTCGATGCTGGTGAACGTGCTGAGGGACGAGCAGCCCAGTCATGTGGCCGTCTGCTTCGACCGGTCCGAGCCCACCTTCCGGCACACCGCCTACAGCGAGTACAAGGCGGGACGCGCCAAGACCCCCGATGAGTTCCGCAGCCAGGTCCAGCTCATCTGCGAGATGCTCGACGCGCTGAAGATCACCCATCTGGCGGCCTCCGGGTACGAGGCAGACGATCTCATCGCCACCCTCGCCGCCCGCGCCTCCGCCCAGGACATGCGCACCCTGATCGTCACCGGCGACCGCGACGCCTTCCAGCTCGTCGATGAGAACGTCACGGTCCTCTACCCGGTCAAGGGCGTCTCGGTGCTGGCCAGGATGGACCCCGAGGCCGTCACCGCCAAGTACGGGGTCTCCCCGCAGCGGTACCGCGAGCTGGCCGCGCTGGTCGGCGAGACCAGCGACAACCTGCCGGGCGTGCCGGGCGTCGGCCCCAAGACCGCCGCCAAGTGGCTCACCGCCTACGACGGCCTGGACAACCTGGTCGCCCGGGTCGAGGAGATCAAGGGCAAGGCCGGCGACAGCCTGCGCGAGCATCTGGGCCAGGTGCTGCGCAACCAGCAGATCAACAAGCTGGACGCCGACGTGCCGCTGGAGGCAGACCCGGCGGCGCTGAACATCGGCGACTGGGACCGCCAGGAGGTCCAGGCGCTCCTCGACACCCTGGAGTTCCGCGGCGAGCTGCGCGAACGGCTGTTCAACACCCTCTCCGAGAACGTCGCCGAGACCGAGGAGGGCTTCACCGTCGAGCTGACCAGGCTGACCGGCGCCGCCGAGGACGACCTGGCCGGCTGGCTGGCCGGGCACACCGGCGACGGGCGGGTCGGCGTGGCGGTCTCCGGCCGCTGGGGGCGCGGCACCGGCGAGCTGACCGCGGT
>JAFACJ010000848.1 GCA_023425615.1 Actinomycetes bacterium | reverse complement strand
GTCCAGCGCTCACCGGCCCACGGTACCGTCCGGCGCGGCGGCACGGGATGTCCGCACGGTCACATCCACCTCGGACCAACCGACCGCGGCGGAGCGAGGATCGGTTGGTCCGTCCGGGGGTCCGGGGGTCGTCCCCCGGGAGGATGTGTGTGACCGCGGCGGAGCGAGGATCGGTCGGCCCGTCCCGGGGGTCCGGGGTCGTCCCCCCGGGAGGGCTCGTGTGAACGTGGCGTGTCAGAGGATGCGGGCGAAGCGGTTCTCCGGTTTGCGGATGACCAGGACCAGGGCGCTGTGGTCGGCGGTGTAGCGGCCGCCGGTCACGACGCTGACGAGCCGGGCCAGTAGGGCGCTGCCGCCGGAGGGGGGCTCGGTGTGCGCCTCGGCGATCACCAGGCCGCGCTGCAGGCACCAGTTGCGGATGCCCTCCAGTGAGGAGATCGGCTCGAAGACGTTCGGCTGGTGGTCGCGGACGTCCTCGCCGAGCAGGCCGCGCAGCCAGCACGGCAGGGTGCGGCGGACGAGGCCGTGCGCGCTGTCGCGGTCGGTGAAGCGCACCAGCAGCAGGCCGCCGGGTTTGAGCGCGGCGACCATGCGGTCCAGCACGAGTTCGGCGTGGGTGATGCGCTCGATCAGCGAGTCGGCGTGCACGACGTCGTAGGCGCGGGGCGGCAGCGGCGCGTTGCGCAGATCGCCGAGATGGAAGGTGTCGAGGTCGCGGCGGGCCGCGGTGCGCGCCCGCAGCGCGGGCGTGTTGAGGTCGATCCCGGTGACGTGCCGGTCGAGCCCGGCGGGGAGCACCAGCCCCGCACCCCGGCCGCACCCGGCCTCCAGGATGTGGACGCGGCGCAGTCCCTTGTCCTGTGCGTGCAGTCTGACCCGCTCGGCGAAGAGGTCGTCCTCCACGACCGCGCGGTCCCTTACAGAAAGCTCGGTCATGGCTCCGAAGAGTAGCCAAAGACGGCGCGCGCGTCCGGTACTTGCTCTTTCTTGAAGGGATCCGTGACGCAACCTCAGGCGAGGCACGCGGCGACCGCGGCGAAGCGAGGATCGTGCCGTGCCTTCTTCGGGGGTCCGGGGGGCGTCCCCGGACGACATGGACCGCGTACCCTGGAAGCCGACCCGGGGCCCGGCGGCTCCGGGCCCTTCTGGCTGCGCGGACGCGCGCGGCCCTTGGAGCTCTCCACAAGGTCGATGATGTCTCTCTCGCCACTGCTCGATGTCGTGCTCACCGATCCGGCGCTGCGCCGCGCCCTGGACGGCGGTGCGCACACGCTCGTCGGGCCGCCCTCACTGCGCCCCGTGCTGGCCGCGGTGCTGGCCCGCACCGCCATCGACGGCGCCGCCGTCCTCGCCGTCACCGCCACCGGGCGTGAGGCCGAGGACCTGGCCTCCGCCCTCACCAGCCTGCTGGACCCACGGTCCGTGGCGTACTTCCCGGCCTGGGAGACCCTGCCGCACGAGCGGCTCTCCCCGCGCAGCGACACCGTGGGCCGGCGCCTGGCGGTGCTGCGGCGGCTGAAGCACCCCGAACCCGGCGACCCGGCGGGCGGCCAGCTGCGGGTGGTCATCACCCCGGTGCGGGCGGTGCTCCAGCCGATCGTGGCGGGCCTCGGCGACCTGGAGCCGGTGCGCCTGCGCCAAGGCGACGAGGCCGAGCTGGACGACGTCGTGCGGCGTCTGGTGGAGGCCGGGTACGACCGTGTCGACCTGGTGGAGAAGCGCGGCGAGATCGCGGTGCGCGGCGGCATCCTCGATGTGTTCCCCGCCGCCGAGCAGCACCCGCTGCGGGTGGAGTTCTGGGGCGACCAGGTCGAGGAGATCCGCTACTTCAAGGCGGCCGACCAGCGGTCGCTGGAGGTCGCGCAGGACGGGCTGTGGGCGCCGCCCTGCCGCGAGCTGCTGCTCACCCCCGCGGTGCGGGAGAAGGCACGGGAGCTGGCCGCCGCGCACCCCGCGCTGGCCGAGGTGCTCGACCGGCTGGCCGAGGGGGAGGCGGTGGAGGGCATGGAGGCCTTCTCGCCGGTCCTGGCCGAGCGCATGGAACTGCTCATCGACCTGCTGCCCAAGGGCAGCCGGGTGCTGGTCTGCGACCCCGAGCGCATCCGCAGCCGCGCGGTCGAGCTGGTCAGCACCAGCCAGGAGTTCCTTGAGGCGTCCTGGGTGAACGCGGCGGCGGGCGGCGAGGCGCCGATCGACCTGGGCGAGGCCGCCTACCGCACCCTGGAGGAGGTCAGGGAGCGGGCGGGCGAGCTGGACGTGCCGTGGTGGCTGACCAGCCCCCTGGCCGCCGGCGAGGACGAGGAGAACGTCCTGCTGGACGTCCAGCCCGCCGAGGCCTACCGGGGCGACAGGGAGAAGGTCGTCGAGGACGTCCGCCACTGGCACGCCGACGGCTGGAAGGTGGTGCTCACCAGCGAGGGCCAGGGCCCGGCCGAGCGGTTCACCGAGGTGCTGCGCGACGCCGGCATCCCCGCCTCGCGCCACGAGGCCGAGGGCTCGGTCCTGGTCACCACGGGGATGCTGGAGCACGGCTTCCTGTGGTCGGGCCACGGCGAGGTGAGGCTCGCCGTCCTCACCGAGACCGACCTGTCGGGCCAGCGTTCGTCCACCAAGGACATGCGGAGGATGCCGTCGCGGCGGCGCGGCGGCATCGACCCGCTGCAGCTGTCGGCGGGCGACTACGTGGTGCACGAGCAGCACGGCGTCGGCCGGTATGTGGAGATGGTCTCCCGGACGGTGCAGGGCGCCACCCGCGAGTACCTCATCATCGAGTACGCCAGGGGCGACCGCCTGTTCGTCCCCACCGACCAGCTGGAGGAGCTCACCCGGTACGTCGGCGGCGAGGCGCCGTCGCTGCACCGGCTGGGCGGCGCCGACTGGCAGAAGGCCAAGTCCCGCGCCCGCAAGGCGGTCAAGCAGATCGCCGGGGAGCTGATCCGGCTGTACTCGGCGCGCATGGCCAGCCCCGGCCACGCCTTCGCCCCCGACAGCGTCTGGCAGCGCGAGCTGGAGGACGCCTTCCCCTACACCGAGACGCCCGACCAGCTCGCCGCGATCGAGGAGGTCAAGCGGGACATGGAGAAGCCGGTCCCGATGGACCGGCTGATCTGCGGCGACGTCGGCTACGGCAAGACCGAGATCGCGGTGCGCGCCGCGTTCAAGGCGGTGCAGGACGGCAGGCAGGTGGCGGTGCTGGTGCCCACCACGCTGCTGGTGCAGCAGCACCTGTCGACGTTCACCGAGCGGTTCGCGTCGTTCCCCGTGGTGGTCAAGCCCATCTCCCGGTTCCAGACCGACAGGGAGATCGAGGAGACCCTGCGCGGCCTCGCCGACGGCACCGTCGACCTGGTGGTGGGCACGCACCGGCTGCTCAGCCCCTCCACCCGGTTCCGCAACCTCGGCCTGTGCATCATCGACGAGGAGCAGCGCTTCGGCGTCGAGCACAAGGAGGAGCTCAAGCGGCTGCGCACCCAGGTGGACGTGCTGGCGATGTCGGCGACGCCGATCCCGCGCACCCTGGAGATGG
>JAFACJ010000816.1 GCA_023425615.1 Actinomycetes bacterium | reverse complement strand
GCCTGGCGGTGGCACTGGCCCGCGGCGTGCGGTCACCGGCGTTCTTCCCGCTCCGGGCGCTGGCCGTCGCCTACACCGACGTCTTCCGCGGCATCCCGACGATCCTCATGGTCTACCTCGTCGGCTTCGGCGTCCCGGCGCTGAACCTGTCCGGCGCGCCCAGCAGCCCGATGACGCTCGGCATCATCGCGCTCGTCCTGTCCTACGGCTCATACGTGGCCGAGGTGTTCCGCGCCGGTATCGCGTCGGTCCATCCGAGCCAGCGCGCCGCGGCCCGCTCGCTCGGGCTCAGCCAGGCCCAGGCGCTGCGGTACGTGGTGCTGCCGCAGGCCGTCAGGACCGTGGTGCCGCCGCTGCTCAACGACTTCGCCTCGCTGCAGAAGGACACCGCGCTGGTCGCCGTCCTCGGGGTCATCGAAGCGCTGCGCCAGGCGCAGATCCACTCGGCGCAGACCTTCAACTACACGCCCTATCTGGCCTCGGCGCTGCTGTTCGTCCTGCTGACCGTGCCGATGGCGCGGTTCACCGACTGGCTGGCCTCCCGCGCCGAGAGCCGCCGCGCACCCGGAGGCCGCTGATGCCGCTGCTGTCCATCCACGGGCTGTGGAAGAGCTACGGCGACCGCACCGTGCTGCGCGGCATCGACCTCGACGTCGAACCGCACGAGGTGGTCTGCCTGATCGGCGCGTCCGGCTCGGGCAAGTCGACACTGCTGCGCTGCGTCAACCTGCTGGAGACCGTCGACGACGGGGTGATCCTCCTGGACGGCGAGGAGATCACCGCCGTGCGCGCCGACGAGGACGCGGTACGCCGGAAGATCGGCATGGTCTTCCAGTCGTTCAACCTGTTCCCGCACATGACGGTCCTCGACAACATCACCCTCGCCCCGGTGAAGGTGCACAAGAGGGCGCGCGAGGACGCCGCCGACGAGGCACGCGGGCTCCTCGACCGCTTCGGCCTCGCCGACAAGGCAGGCGAGTACCCCGACCGGCTGTCCGGCGGCCAGCAGCAGCGCGTCGCCATCATCCGGGCGCTGGCCTGCCGACCCGAGGTCATGCTCCTGGACGAGGTGACGTCCGCGCTCGACCCCGAACTGGTCACCGAGGTCCTCGGCATCGTGCGCGAACTCAAGGAACAGGGCATGACCATGATCCTGGCGACGCACGAGATGGGCTTCGCCCGCGACATCGCCGACACCGTCTGCTTCCTGTCCGGCGGCGCCCTGCTGGAACGCGGCTCCCCCGACCAGATCTTCACCGACCCGAAGGAACCGCGCACCCGCGAGTTCCTCCAGCGCGTCATCGCCGGCGGCAGACTCTGAACGGCGCCGCGTCCCTCAGCCCGGCTGAGAGGCGAGCCCTGCCGCCTGCTCCCGCAGCCCCCGGTCGATCCCGAGGACGATCCGCGCGGCCAGGACCGCCGCGATGACGCCGACCGCGCCGTCGATGACCCCGACATAGGCCTGCTGGTCGAAGTCCCCGGCGTTCTGCGGCTCCAGCTTCCCGTAGACCATGCTCATGAACCAGGAGAACAGGAAGAACCCCCACCACCAGTCGATCAGCGGCGTTGACCCGTGCCGCCGCGCGTTCTCATCGCCGGGGTTGCCGCCGATCCAGAGGTCGCCGATGATCCGCCGGGGGATCACCAGATTGGCGAACGGGACGATCCACCCGAAGAACAGCCAGGGCCTGCCCCATCTCTGGATGTAGCGGTCGAAGGCATCGACGTTGCCGCGGGCCCGGAAGAGCCAGACGATGAAGACCACGGCGGCGGCCAGCCAGGTGAGCGCCCCGCCGAACACCGCGACCGCGTCCAGACCGTCGAGGACCCGCGCCTCGGTCTCGCCGAGGTTCGCCAGATCACCGTGCAGCCCGCGGCTCACCGCCAGCCAGGAGACCGACGAGATCACCTCGATCCCGAAGGGCACCGCGGCCAGCGCCAGCACCCCCACCGTCACCCGGCTGAGCGTTTCGATGGGACGGATCGCTGGATACCGCGTCGGCGCGGGCATGGGGGGAGTCATGCCGGAGGGTCTATCAGACGATGACCACCCGGACCAGGGTCCTCCCTTTGAACGATCGCGGGTTCGGGGTGGCTGCGGTCGTCTCGGTTGCTTTTTGTGAAGCCGGATGTTACAGTCCATTGTAGTTGTAGTTGTGGTTCCCATAAACTTTTCTTATGCGCCCCGCAGGTATCTGGCTAGCGGTGGCGCATTTTTGTTTGACAGGTGCTTCCTGTGGGGGTCATTTCGGCAGCTCGGGAGCCCGTGAAGTGCGGGCTCGACGCATGCCTCCAGAGGAGATTTCCAACATGGCTACCGGCACCGTGAAGTGGTTCAACGCAGAAAAGGGCTTCGGCTTCATCGAGCAGGACGGCGGCGGCGCCGACGTCTTCGCCCACTACTCGAACATCGCCTCCCAGGGCTACCGTGAGTTGCAGGAGGGCCAGAAGGTCTCCTTCGACATCACCCAGGGCCAGAAGGGCCCGCAGGCCGAGAACATCGTTTCCGCCTGATAGCCGCACCCCGCGGGGGCTCGAACTCTTGTGATTCGGGCCCCCGTCGGCTGTCTATTCCATTCTGGTTCGTACTTGGGTTCGTCTCCTCGATACGTGCCGCTTCGAGGAAGGTCGATCCCATGACCCGTGCGCCCCGGCGTAGACCGCGCCGCCCGAACGCCTCCCCCAGGACCGGGCCCGCCGCCCGGCACGATGAATTCGCGATGCCGGTCAGCACTGTGCCCGCGCTTCCGCCGGTCGAAGAGTTCGCCGTGATGGACCTGCCTGCCCCGCTGCTGGCCACCCTCGCGGCGCAGGGCCTGACCGTGCCGTTCCCGATCCAGGCCGCGGCGCTGCCCAACGCGCTCGCCGGCCGTGACGTGCTCGGCCGGGGCCGTACCGGCTCCGGAAAGACGCTCGCCTTCGGGCTCGCCGTGCTCTCTCGGATCGCCGGGAAGCGGGCCGAACCCGGCAAGCCGCTGGCCTTGGTGCTGGTGCCGACCCGCGAACTCGCCCAGCAGGTCACCGATGCGCTCACCCCGTACGCCGACGCCGTGCGGATCCGCCTCACCACCCTCGTGGGCGGAATGCCCATCGGCCGTCAGGCCTCCTCGGTCAAGCGGGGCTGCGAGGTCGTCATCGCGACCCCCGGCCGGCTCGCCGACCTGATCGACCGCGGCGCCGTACGGCTCGACCAGGTCGGCATCACGGTGCTGGACGAGGCCGACCAGATGGCCGACATGGGCTTCCTGCCGCAGGTGACCCGGCTGCTCGACCAGGTCGAGCCCGGCGGGCAGCGGATGCTGTTCTCGGCCACCCTCGACCGCAACGTCGACCGGCTGGTCCGGCGGTTCCTCAAGGACCCGGTCGCCCACTCGGTGGATCCGTCCGCCGGCGCGGTCACCACGATGGAACACCATCTGCTGCACGTCTCGGACGCCGGCAAGCTGGAGGCCACCGTCCACATCGCCGCCCGTGACGGGCGCACCATCATGTTCGTCGGCATGAAGCACGCCGCCGACCGCCTCACCAAGAAGCTGCTGTCCAGCGGTGTCCGCGCCGCGGCTCTGCACGGCGGCAAATCCCAGCCGCAGCGCAACCGAACGCTGGAGCGGTTCCGCACCGGCGAGGTCAACGTGCTGGTCGCCACCAACGTGGCCGCCCGCGGCATCCACATCGACGGCCTCGACATGGTCGTCAACATCGACCCTCCGACCGACCACAAGGACTACCTGCACCGCGGCGGTCGTACGGCCCGCGCAGGCGAGCCCGGCACGGTCATCACCCTGGTCCTGGACAGCCAGCGCCGCGAGGTGGACCAGATGATGCGCACCGCCGGCATCACCCCCCATGAGGCCCGCGTCACCGCGGGCGAGGCACTCCTCACCCGCATCACCGGTGCCCAGGCCCCCTCGGGCATTCCGGTGGTCATCGCCCCCGCGGCCAAGCCCGCACCGCACCGCGCCGCCCAAGGCAACGGGAACCGACGCCGCCGCTCCGGTTCAGGCAACCCCCGCAGTATCGGCCAAGGCCACCCGAAGCGCGCGGCCACCGCCCGCTAGGCCAACGCCCCCATCTCCGAGGAACCGAGCGAGGCATGCGCTCTCCTGGAGGAAGCGTCCGCCAAGGGCATGTGCCGGTCCTGGGGCATAGCGTCCTGGGACCCCGCGCCCCTGCCCGATCGGATCGACACCGCCCACCTGCAGGAGCTCATCGAAGCCCGTCGCCACGACGTGGACCGCCAGGGAATCCAGCACTACCAGACGCTCCTCCGGCTCCGCCGCGGGCCGATCACGCCTGCTGGAGCTCCGCGATGAGCCGCCTCCTCCCGAGCCGGCCCCGACCGCGGGTCGTCCGGATGCGCGTACGGACCGACGATCTTCGCCGGGCAGAACAGCATCATGACCTTGCCATCACGGCTGCCCCATCCCCGGTGATGACCGTGATGATGACGTTGGCGGTCTCACGATATATCCGATGCCAGTGCTGGATATAAGCGACTTCCGTCCGAACACCCTCGGAGAAAACAAGGATATCGCGCCTTTTGGCCTTACTTGTAATACTTCGAGGGGTGAGCCCTCCGCGTACTCGGGGCGTTCTTCTCACGCATCACCGCCACTGTCCATGATATGAGATGCGACCTCGGCGAACTTCTCTCGACTGATGATGGGAGTCGCTCCGTAGCGGCCCGCTAGATAGCGTTTACCGACTGCCTCTTCTTTCCGTGGATTCAGGTCTGTGAGCGGGTAGAGGCGAGACCTTCCGTCGTTTCCCTTCTCGGTGAACCATACTTGATCCCGGCCGATGATCCGGTTGCCGGCGGAGTCGCCCAGCAGAGTCGCCTCATGGGAGCTGAACACCAGTTGCGCACCGCGCGGATTCGATTCCCGGTCCTGGAAGGTACGTACAATTTGATTGACCAGTGAGGGGTGCAGGCTCGCTTCGATCTCATCGACCAGAAGAACGCTTCCCGTTGCGATCGCGGAGACCATGGGTCCGACTATACCGAACCAGACCAGCGTTCCCAGGGATTCGCTCTGGACGTCGAATTCGATATCTCCCTCCGAGCCCCGGTGGCTCATCACCAGCCCGAGTTCGGCAAAATCAATTTCCACATCGAAGCCATCGGGATCACCATCCGCCAGGATCTGGGCGGCCCGCTTGTAACGCTCCAGAAGATGGGGGTCGATCTTACGCAGGCGAGCATTGGTGATTCCCAGATCAGCCGCCTGGAGGAGAGCGAGAATGATATCCCTGCTCTCCTCCCGGGAGAGCAGATTCGCACTGTACATCCAGCGGTGGGAGCGACTGGACGCCTCAACGATCAACAGATTGTTCTCGAACCACTCGTACAGTGGCACCAGATCGGGATGGTTCGCCGCCGCCGCCGCCGATAGAAAAAGCGAGTTCGGACGAAGAATCTCCTGGACCGCGTTCCCCTTAGCCCTGTTCCTTGATCCCAGCGACACCCCGGGCCGATCCTTATGACGGTGGAATATAGTGGCCGCCTTACCCCGAGGATACCGGAGCGCCCATTCTTCAAGCACCTCCCGATCGTCGATCACAAAACCATAGGAATGCCGGATCCCATGGAGTACCACTTCGACTTCATATCTAGAGGGACGGCTCTTCGATCGGCCATCGAGCAGGAAATTCCTCCGCGAAATACCATCATCGGACCGCCCATGCTTAAAGGAGTTTAGTACATACCCTCGCATATCATCCATGACGCGAAGCAGATTGCTCTTCCCGGAGGCGTTGGCGCCGAAGATCCCCGCCGCGGGCAGCAGATTGATCGGTTTTCCGCCTTCCCGCCAGGAGATCTCCCGCGGCACGCCGGGTTCCGCCAGCGTGGTCGCCAGAAACGACAGATCAATACCGTCGCGAAAAGATCGGACATTCTCGGCTCGAAACTCGATCAACATGGACTCAGGGCTCACAGCAGGCTCCATGAGCGAGATTATCGCGGGAAACCTGCAAATTTTCAAGTGGATAGGCCGGTTAAGCAAAAGATCACGTTTGTCGAGTCAATCAAGACAGCCCTAGAGGATCATGTGAAGCCGCAAGGACCCTCATACCGGATCGGTGGTTCCGGCGCGGCCGGTCTCGGCTGGCCTCGGCCGCATCACGAAACAGGCATTTACATTGGTCGTCTGATCTAAAATCAGAGTTTCCTACGGTCGCATGCACCGTGTCGTTGGGAGGCGTCATCCGTCATGGCGGAAGTAGAGGGTACGACTGGCGCCGATGTGGGAACTGACAGTTCGGACACGCCAGGATCAGCCGTTATGCACGGCTCCGCCCGGGAACCTGCTGACGGCGACCCCGAGGCCCCTTCCTCCAAGGTGGTGCAGGCCGGGAAGTTCGTCGCGGGCTTGGTCACGTTCACTGCGGCCATCGGTGGATTGATCTTGGGGATAAAAGCCGATATACGGGCTGGCGACGATAAAGACCGTGCTTACGCGGATCATGTGGACTTCTACCGGCGAGACGTTGCGGGACAGCCCACGCAGATAATCATCGTCAACGGGAACAGTCACGCCATAGAAATGCGCCTCGTCCTGAACGACCCCCACCCCAACGTCTGGTGGGACCTCCTCGCGATCAGGCCCTGCACACAGATCGTCATCTCCGACCGCGATCTCCTCAATTCCATGACCCGGGAGGTACCAGGCACACGGCTGACCGCTTCCGACCTCGACGGTATTCGACTGGAGTTCGTCGATCCCTCGGGCCGCAGTTGGAGACGCTTCAGCGCCGGCCGCTTGTCCCGTTCGCACTGGGATCCGCGGAACGCTGA
>JAFACJ010000770.1 GCA_023425615.1 Actinomycetes bacterium | reverse complement strand
CCGCGCCGTGCTGGAGGAGGTGCTGCGCGCCAAGAAGATCAAGCCGCTGCTCGGGGACCGCGTCACCGACGACACCGTGGTCGTGCACCCCTCCGAGCGCGGCACGCTCAAGCAGGCGCTGCTCAAGATCGGCTGGCCCGCCGAGGACCTGGCCGGATATGTCGACGGCGAGGCGCACCCGATCGATCTGGTGGAGGCGGGCTGGTCGCTGCGCCCCTACCAGAAGGACGCCGCCGAGTCGTTCTGGCAGGGCGGCTCGGGTGTCGTGGTGCTGCCCTGCGGGGCGGGCAAGACCACGGTCGGGGCGGCGGCCATGGCGCACGCGCGGGCGACCACGCTGATCCTGGTCACCAACACCGTCAGCGTCCACCAGTGGAAGCAGGAGCTGCTGCGCCGCACCAGCCTCACCGAGGACGAGATCGGCGAGTACTCCGGCGCCAAGAAGGAGATCCGCCCCGTCACCATCGCCACCTACCAGATCATGACGTCACGGCGTAAGGGCGTGTACGGGCACCTCGAACTGTTCGACGCCCGCGACTGGGGTCTGGTGATCTACGACGAGGTGCATCTGCTGCCCGCGCCGATCTTCCGGATGACCGCCGACCTCCAGGGCCGCCGCCGGCTCGGCCTGACCGCCACCCTGGTGCGCGAGGACGGCAGGGAGGGCGATGTGTTCTCCCTGATCGGGCCCAAGCGCTATGACGCGCCGTGGAAGGAGATGGAGAACCAGGGCTGGATCGCCCCCGCCGACTGCGTGGAGGTGCGGGTCACCCTCACCGACTCCGAGCGCCTCGCCTACGCCACCGCCGAGCCCGAGGAGCGCTACCGGTTCTGCGCCACGACCGAGACCAAGACGCAGGTCGTGGAGCGGCTGGTGGAGCGGCACCGCGGCGACCAGGTCCTGGTGATCGGCCAGTACATCGACCAGCTCGATGAGCTGGGCGAGCGGCTGGGGGCTCCGGTGATCAAGGGCGAGACGCGGATCAGGGAGCGGGAGCGATTGTTCGACGGGTTCCGCGGCGGGGAGATCTCCTGCCTGGTGGTCTCCAAGGTCGCGAACTTCTCCATCGACCTGCCCGAGGCGTCCGTGGCGATCCAGGTGTCCGGCTCCTTCGGCTCCCGCCAGGAGGAGGCGCAGCGCCTGGGCCGGGTGCTGCGGCCCAAGGCCGACGGCGGCAGCGCCAGGTTCTACAGCGTCGTCGCCCGCGACACCCTCGACCAGGACTTCGCCGCCCACCGGCAGCGCTTCTTGGCCGAGCAGGGCTACGCCTACCGGATCGTCGACGCCGACGACGTCTGAGCCGCGGCGGCCCGTCCCCTGAAGGTGCTGCGGTAGGCCAGCGGCGCCACGCCCAGTGACGCGTGCAGGTGCTGGCGCAGCGAGACGGCGGTGCCGAAGCCGCTGCGGCGTGCCACCTCGTCCACCGACAGGTCGGTGGCCTCCAGCAGGTGCCTGGCGTGCTCGACCCGCTGCAGGACGAGCCAGCGGGCGGGGCTGAGCCCGGTCTCCTCGCGGAAGCGGCGGGTGAACGTGCGCTGGCTCATCCTGGCGTGCGCGGCGAGTTCGGCGAGGCCGGTGGGCTCCGCCAGCCGGGTCAGCGCCCAGGCCCGGGTCGGCGCGGTGCTCTGGCCCGCCGGGTCGGGGACCGGACGTTCGATGAACTGCGCCTGGCCGCCCTCCCGGTGGGGGGCTGCCACGCAGCGGCGGGCGGTGCGGTTGGCGACCTCGCTCCCGTGGTCGCGGCGCACGACGTGCAGGCACAGGTCGATGCCCGCGGCCACGCCCGCCGAGGTGAGGACGTCGCCGTCGTCGACGAACAGGACGTCGGGGTCGAGCCGCACCGAGGGGAAGAGCCGCCGGAACCGCTCGGCTTCGCGCCAGTGCGTGGTGGCCGGGCGGCCGTCCAGGATGCCCGCGGCGGCCAGCACGAAGGCTCCGGTACAGATCGACATCTTCCGGCCCCGCGCGGCCCGCAGCGCCTCCCTGACGTCGTCCTGGAGCGTGCCGTCGCGCAGGGGGGACCCGCTGTGGATCCCCGGCACCACGACGGTGTCGGCGGTCTCCAGCAGGGAGAGGTCGTGGTCGGGCTGCACGCTGTACCCCGCACGGCAGCGCACCGGCTCGCCCCCGGGGCTGCAGGTGAGCACCTCGTAGTCGGCGGGTGGCTCGGCGACGCGGAAGACGTGTCCGGGGATCCCCAGGTCGAGGGTGATGAAGTCATCGAGGGCCAGGACCACGACACGGTGCGCCATGCCGATACTGTAATGGCTTGAATATTGCGGGAGTTGGCTTTCAAGCCACTCGACCCGGGTTTGCCCCTCTTTGAGAATCAAGAACATGAAGCTGCACAGAGCATGGATCGTGGCGGGCGTGGCCCTGGTGGCGATCATGGGCGCCGCCGGATTCCGCGCCACCCCCGGCGTCATGATCAACCCGCTCCGCGCGGAGTTCGGCTGGTCCACCGGCACGATCTCGCTCGCCGTCTCGGTGAACCTCCTGCTGTACGGGCTGACCGCGCCGTTCGCCGCCGCCCTGATGGACCGCTTCGGCATGCGGCGGGTCGTCGCGGCGGCGCTGGTGCTGATCGCGGCCGGCAGCGGCACGACCGTCTGGATGACCGCGGGCTGGCAGCTCATCGCGCTGTGGGGCGTCCTGGTGGGGCTCGGCACCGGCTCGATGGCGCTGGTCTTCGCCGCCACCCTCACCGGCCGCTGGTTCGTCCGGCACCGCGGCACCGTGATGGGCCTGCTGACCGCGGGCGGCTCGACCGGCCAGCTGGTCTTCCTGCCGGTCCTCGCCCATCTGGCCGAGCACCAGGGCTGGCGCGCGGCCTCGCTGGTCGTGGCGGGCTGCGCGCTGCTCGTCGTCCCGCTGGTGTGGTTCCTGCTCCGCGACACCCCCGAGGAGATCGGGCTGACGGCGCTGGGCGCGGACGGGCCCGTGACGCACCCGCGGCAGCCCGACGCCGCGCGGCGCGCGCTGCGGACGCTGCGCGAGGCGTCGTCCAGCCGCGGCTTCTGGTACCTGGCGCTGGGGTTCTTCGTCTGCGGTG
>JAFACJ010000765.1 GCA_023425615.1 Actinomycetes bacterium | reverse complement strand
AGCTCCTCCTGCACGGCGGCCGCCGCCGAGAGGCCGAGCCCCGCGCCGCCGTGCTCGGGAGCGACGGCAAGGCCGGGCAGCCCCATGGCCGCCAGCTCCTCCCACAGCTCCCGGTCGCAGGGCTCGGGGCCGTCGGCGAGCGCCGCGACGGCCTCAAAGGTGCAGCGCTTGCGCAGCAGGGCCGCGACGGTCTGGCGCAGCTCGCCTTCGAGCTCGTGCGTCATGACGCCTCCCCGCGGTGCGAGGGCAGGCCGAGGACCTTCTCGGCGATGGTGTTGCGCTGGATCTCGGCGGTGCCGGCGCCGATGGTGGACGAGCGGCTCATCAGGTAGCCGTACGTCCAGCGTCCCCGCTCCGGGGCGCCCTCGGCGCGGCTGCCGAGCACGGCGTCCGGGCCGACGACGCGCAGGGCGACCTCGTGCAGCAACTGGTCGAACTCGGCCTTCACCAGGCGGTTGACCGAGGAGGCCGCGCCGGGATCCCCGCCGGACAGGACCGTGTCGAGGGCACGGCGGCTGTTGGCGGCCAGCACGCGGGCGCGTTCCTCGACCCGCGCGAGGGACTGGCGGACGACCGGGTCGTCGCCCGCGCCCGTGGCCGAGGCGAGGACGAACAGCTCGTCGACCACGCGGCGGTAGCGGAACTCGTCGGACAGGAACGCGGTGGCGCGTTCGTGGCCGAGGCTGGTGCGGGCGATGGCCCAGCCGCCGTTCTCCTCCCCCACCCGGTCGGCGACCGGTACCCGCACCTCGTCCAGGAAGACCTCGGCGAAGTGGGCGCCGCCGCTGATGTCGCGCAGCGGCCGGACGGTGACGCCCTCGGCGTCCATCGGGATGAGCAGGTAGCTGATCCCGGCGTGACCGGGGCCTCCGGTGCGCACCAGCGCGAACATCCGGTCGGCGAGATCAGCGAGGGACGTCCAGACCTTCTGCCCGGTGACCACGTACTCGTCGCCGTCGCGGACGGCCCTGGTGGCGAGCGCGGCGAGGTCGCTGCCCGCGCCGGGCTCGGAGAAGCCCTGGCACCAGAACTCGTCGGCGCGCAGCAGGGGCCGCAGATACCGCTCCTTCTGCTCCGCGGTGCCGTGCCTGATGAGGGTGGGGGCGACGATGAACGAGAGCGCGCACGGGTGCTTGGGGGCGCGGGCCCGTGTCATCACCCGGTGGTATTCGAGCTGGTCGGCCAGGTCGAGCTCCATGCCGCCGGCCGAGGCGGGCCAGCCGGGCGCCGCCAGGCCCGCGTCGGCGAGGTCGGCGTGGAAGGCGCGCGCCCAGGTCAGGCGCTCCTGCCCGCCGCGCGGGGGGCGGGTGTCATGCGCGTCCAGGAACTCCCGCAGTCGGGTCAGCCACATGGAAACCTCCGCTAGGACCTCACGAAGCATACATGGTTTACTAGGTTACCTACCAGCTGATTCCATGATCATGAGGAGGCGCGCATGGAGTGGGGACTGCCCTGGCCCGGGGCCGAGGTGGCGGCGGCCGCCGAGAAGGCCGGCGCTTCGGCGTTCTGCGCGGGCGAGTTCGCCGACGTGAACGCCTACCTGTCCACGGTCGAGATGGCGCTGGAGACCGAGCGGGCCATGATCGGACCCGGCATCGCCTACGCCTTCGCCCGGTCCCCCTTCGTCCACGCCTCGGCGATCCGCCACCTGTCCAGGCTCGCGCCGGGCCGCGTCTTCCTCGGGCTGGGCGCGGGCGCCCACCGGATGAACCGCGACTGGTTCTCCGTCCCCGCCGACCGGCCGGTGCAGCGGATGGCCGACCTCATCGGCGCGATCCGCGCCTACCTGGAGGC
This sequence comes from Actinomycetes bacterium, assembly GCA_023425615.1. Taxonomy (GTDB): domain Bacteria; phylum Actinomycetota; class Actinomycetes; order Streptosporangiales; family Streptosporangiaceae; genus Actinocorallia. The sequence goes on along the minus strand of JAFACJ010000765.1, from coordinate 2,699 downwards.
CGAGAACTACCGGCCCGTCAGGCACGAGGGCGACTTCTACCCGGTGAAGGCCGCGATCGAGGCACCGGTCATGGGCCGCCTGGACGTCCCCATCCTCATCGGCGCGTTCAACAGGCTGATGGTCCGCACGGCGGGCCGCGTCGCGGACGGCGTCCTGGGCCACGGCATCTTCACCGACCTGTGGTGGACCGAGGTGATCGACACCAACCTCGCCGAGGGCGCCGAGCAGGCCGGCCGGAGCCACCCGCACCGCTGGGGCTGGCTCATCACCGCCGTCAACGACGACGACCCGGAACGCGCCCGCCGCGACGCCCGCCTCCAGATCGCCTTCTACCTGACCGTCCGCACCTACGACCCGCTGGCCGCGCTGCACGGATGGCAGGAGCCGGTGTCACGGATCCGCGACGCCTTCCGGGGCCGCGACATCGACGGCATGGCCGCCGCCGTCACCGACGAGATGCTCGACGCCATCGCGGTCTGCGGCACGACGGCCGAGGCCCGCGAACGGCTCGCGGCCCGTGCCTCCCTCCCCGATCTCGCGTTCCTCTCCCCTCCCGCCTTCATGGTGGGCGGCAGGCGGCGCGAGCACTACGCCGCGTCGGCCGTCCGCCTCATGAGCGAGAACACCGAGGAGAGGTCCTGACACGCCCCGGTCCACGGCCGGCCGGTCCCGGCCACCGGCTCAGACCGTCAGGTCCGCGAGCCGGGCGCGGTGCGCGCGGGGTGTTCCGCCGAGCAACTCGTCGGCCTTGATCCTGCGGAGGAACAGGTGGAGATCGTGCTCCCAGGTGAAGCCCATGCCGCCGTGGAGTTGCAGCGCCGTCCCCGCGACGCGGGAGCACGCCTCCTTCACGAACGAGACGGCCGACGCGATCCCGGCGCGGTCTTCGGGCGCCTCCGCGGCGGCCCGCACCGCGGCCCGGGCCGTCTCGACGTCGAGTGCCATGTTCGCGCAGTGGTGCTTGACGGCCTGGAACCCGCCGATCACCCGTCCGAACTGCCGTCGTTCCTTGACGTACCGGACGGTCATCTCCAGCAGCCGGTCGGCCGCGCCCAGCGCGTCGGCGGCGTGGTGCAGGGCCGTCACGTCCTCGAGGAAGGCCGTGTCGGCGGCCTTCCAGGAGGCGGCCGGGGCCTTCGCGAACTCCACGGAGACCAGGTCTCTGGTGAGGTCGATTCCGGTGCGTGCGGTGCGGACGCAGTCCCCGGCGGCGACGAGCGCCAGCACGGACGAGCCGTCGGCGCGGACGGCGGGGACGAGGTAGTGGTCGGCGGTGGCTCCGCCGACCACGAAGGGCGCGCGGCCGGTCAGGGAGAGGGTTCCGTCGGCGCCGTCACGGGCCGAGACGGGAGTGCCGTCGGGGTCCGGAAGCGCCGGTACGACCAGGGTCTCGGCCGCGACCAGCTCGTCCGCGAGGGCGGGGTCCAGGCCCTGTTCGTCGAGCAGGCCGCAGACCAGGGCGGCCTGGGCCATCGGAAGGGGCGAGCCTGCCCTGCCGAGCTCCTCGACGACCAGGGCGAGATCGGCGTGCGTACCGCCGGAGTCCTCCCGGAGCAGGCCGATCAGCCCCAGCTCCGCCGCGCCCGCCGGCTTCCCGGGAGCCGGGAGGCCCGGTTCGCCGGAACGGGAGCGCGCCAGGTCGGTGCGGGCGGCGAGCCAGCCCCTGACCGCCTCGATCAGGGCCTCCTGCTCCTCGCTCACGATGGGTGCCATGCGCCTCTCCCCTGCCGTGCCCGGTGCAATGTACACAACATAGTTTACGAAGTATCCTATGTCACCGCCGGAAGGAGACAGCAGCCATGTCCGAGGAAGTCCTCGTCGAGCACGCCGACGGTGTCACCCTCATCACCCTCAACCGGCCCCGCGCCCGCAACGCCGTCAACCGGGCCGTCAGCATGGGCGTCGGCGCGGCGCTGGAGGAGTTCGACGCCCGTCCCGACCTGGCCGTCGCCGTCATCACCGGGGCGGGCGGCACCTTCTGCTCCGGCATGGACCTGAAGGCCTTCATCGCCGGGGAGAACGTGATCCACCCCGAACGCGGCCTGGCCGGGATCACCTCCAGGCCCCCGCGCAAACCGATCATCGCCGCCGTCGAGGGCCACGCCCTGGCGGGCGGCTGCGAGATCGTCCTGGCCTGCGACCTGGTGGTCGCCGCGGAGAACGCGAAGTTCGGCCTGCCCGAGGTCAAACGCGGCCTGGTCGCCGGCGCCGGCGGTCTCCTCCGCCTGCCCGGCCGCCTCCCCTACGCCGTCGCCATGCGGCTCGCCCTCACCGGTGACCTCCTCACCGCCGAGGAGGCCGAGCGCCACGGTCTGGTCGTCGAGCTGACGCCTCCCGGCGAGGCACTCGCCGCCGCCCGCGCCCTCGCCGCGCGGATCGCCGCCAACGCGCCGCTGGCCCTGGCCGCCACCAAGGAGATCATCGTCTCCGCCCCCGACTGGACCTCCGCGACCGCCTTCGCCCGCCAGCAGGAGATCATCGAGCCGATCCTGTACAGCGAGGACGCCAGGGAAGGCGCCACCGCCTTCGCCGAGAAGCGCCCTCCGGTCTGGCGCGGCCGCTGACCCTCCGTGGCCGGCGCCGGCCGTTCGTGGATCCTCTGCCGGGCGATGCCGTCCACCCGCGCCGCACGACCTCCGGCTCGTGGGGTGGGCCGTACCGGTAGCCTCCCTTCCGAGGGCGCCGTGCGGCGCGGGTG
>JAFACJ010000741.1 GCA_023425615.1 Actinomycetes bacterium | reverse complement strand
GTCCAGCGGCGGGACGGTCCAGACCTCCTCTCCGGGGACGCCGAGAGGCTCCCGGCTGGTCGCGAGCACCCGGATTCCGGCGCAGCCGCGCAGCAGGGCCGCCACCAGCTCGGCGCACTCACCGATCAGGTGCTCGCAGTTGTCCAGGACGAGCAGCAGCCGGGCGTCGCGCAGCCGCTCCCCCAGCACGGCGAGATCGCGTACCGATCCCTCGGTGCCGAGAGCCGGGATGACGGCGTCCAGGGCCGAGGTCACCGGGGAGAGGTCGATCCAGCGGACGTCCTCGTCCCGCCCTGCCGCGGCCAGTGCCAGGCGGGTCTTGCCGCAGCCGCCCGGCCCGGTCAGGGTGACCAGGCGGTGCAGGCAGAGCAGGGCCGCGATCTCGGTCACCTCGGTGTCCCGGCCGATCAGTCCGGTGAGCGGCAGCGGCGGGTCGGCGGCGCGCGGGCGGCCCACCCGGTGCGCCTGGGGCATGGGCAGTTCCTGGCGCAGGATCGCCTGCTCCAGCGCACGCAGCTCGGGTCCGGGGTCGAGGCCGAGCTCCTCGGCGAGGGTGCGCCGGGCGTCCTCGAAGATGGCCAGTGCGTCGGCCTGCCTGGCCGAGCCGTACAGGGCGACCATGAGCTGGCCGCGGGTCCGCTCCCGCAACGGGTCCTCGGCGACCAGGGCTTCGAGCTCCGGTACGGACTCGGTGTATCTGCCCAGTTCGAGATCGGCGTCCAGGCAGTCGTCCAGGGCCGCGCGTCGAAGTTCGGCCAGCCTCAACCTGGTGGTGTCGGCGAACGCGAACGCGCCCAGGTCCGCCAGAGGCTCGCCCCTCCACAGCGCCAGCGCCTCCCGAAGACCGGCGGACCGGGCCTCGGCGCTCTCGTGGCGGCGGGCTTCGACGATCAGGGACTCGAAGCGGACGGCGTCCACCCGGCGGGGATCGACCGCCAGCACGTATCCGGGCGACCGGGTCTCCAGCGCGCCCGGGCCGAGTGCCGCCCGCAACCGCGCGACGTGTCCGTGCAGGATGTTCGCCGCCGTCGCGGGCGGTTCTGCGCCCCAGAGCGCATCGACCAGCGTCTCCGCCGGCACGAGATCCCCGGCCCGCAGTGCCAGTGCGGCCAGGACGGCCCGCCGCTGCGGGGGCCCCAGCGACGACTCGCGGCCGCCTGCGAAGACCGTCACCCGACCCAACACCCGGATGTCCAGGTCCACGGCGTCCCCCATGCTCTGCAATTGACCTTGACGTGATTCAAACAATGGGGAGAATCCTTGACAACTCCCCGCCGCCGCCATGACAGCCCGATCCTCACCGAGCACGTCCGCCGCATCCGCCAGAACGTGCTCGAAGCGGCCCGCGACCTCTTTCTCGCGCACGGCCACCCAGGCACAACGCCAGAAATGGACGATGTCGCACACGCGCGAGTGGTGGCCGATGCTCTGGCCGAGGGCAAAGGGATCTCTTTGCCGAAGTCCTCGGACATCGGCCGGCGGAGATCCGGCGAGGTCCGCGGTGATCTTCACCGTGTCGCCGACAGAGCTCTTAGTCGAACCTTTCATGGCGACCCGGGCGTTGTAGTCGAAATGAGTGGAGAAGATGAGGCAGTCATAAGCCACGGTCCCGGTGCCGGCCGAGGCGGGAGTGCTGCCGAGCCCCACGGTGGCCAACACGACCGCGGTGGCGCCGAGGGCGAGACCGCGCAGTGCCCCGCGGCCTTCATCTTCATCGTGCTGGTCGACATGAACCGCTCCTTCTGTCGCACGCAGAGCGCGGTGACGTGCACGGAAGCACGCCGCGGCCCGGTCGCCGGCTTCGGAGACCGACCACGCGACTGCCCGCCAACGCCCGATCCACCGGAACCGCCGCATGACGCCGAACCGCGCCACCACACGATCGAACGCATGCCCCATCCGGCGCACATACCGGCGCCTGTTCGCTCCACGTTGGCTCCAACGGCCGATCACGAGCCGCCGGCGACCGGCACCGCCCGGCCCCCGACCCCGATGAACAACCCCGGGACGACACAGAACGGCACAGCCGCCCACCCGTCACGCGTACGTCGAGTGGGCTCTTGATCAGCGGGTCCGGGGTTCGAGTCCCTGGCGGCGCACCACACCTGACCAGCGCGTTCCTTGATCATCGGGGACGCGCTGGTCTGTTTTTTGTCCCGGTTTGTTCCGGGCATGTGCTCCATGTGTGCTCGGCTGTCGTGATCCTGTCGCGGCGGTTTACGGCGGCCGCCGGCGCCATCTGCACGACCCCGTTAGATACACCGCAGTGATCAGAAGAACTGCCGTCTGCCATCGCGGGCTGTGGATGCGGCACGGTCGTGTTCAGGTGAAGACCAGTTGCCCCAGCCAGGTGCCGTGCTGGTCGATGAACTTCTCGTGGGCCTCTTGGACTCCGTAGGCGCGAGCGAGAAGTGCATCGAGGTCGTCTGCGGCCATGGCGTAGCAGCGGGCGCGGGCCATGTACAGGGTGTGCTCTGGGCCCGGCTCTTCGCCTTCGTCGGTGTATTCCATGACTGCGCGGTAGTTCGCGGCTACCGCTTGGGCGACCAGTTCGTCGCGCTGGGCTCGGATGAGCAGGACCAGTCGCCATCCCAGGGTGGGGTCCTGGATGTCGGGGAGGGGGAATTGGGGGCGTTGCAGGCTCCAGGAGAGCTGGTCGGCCATCGCCTTGATGGTCTCGGGAGCCTCAGGTGTCTGTTTCTCCTGCTGGTCCCACAAGTCCAGCTCTCCCAGGATGTCGCCGTCCAGACGTTCGAGGGCGTAGACGATCCCCAGTGTCTGCCCGCTCCACAAGGTGGCGTCGGCTTCGTCCTGGCGGTCTTTGGCCTGGTCCATGCTGTAGCGGCAGATGGCCAGGTGGTAGGCCAGCATGTGGCGGGTGCGGTCGAGGGCGTCGGCCAGCTTGCGCAGCAGGGTGGCCTCGCCCAGCGCGGCCGGCAGGACGATCCGTAGGGTGGGTAGGTCGTTCTGGTGGGCGGCCAGGTACTTCCACAGTTCTGATTCAGACATCCCCCACCTCGATCCCTCCGGCAGGCCCCGCCGCCTCCAGCTCCTCCAGCAACTGCGCCATACGCCTCTCCACGTCCGCCGTAATGGCGGCTCTGGTGCCGGGCAGCAGCCCGTACGCCTCCAGGGACTCCCGTGTCGCCTGGAGTGCCAAGCCCACCGCCACCTGTTGCGGGATCACCGCGCTCACCTCCATCTCAGCGAACCGCTCGCGGTTCGACATGCTCGAACGTCGAGATCGGCCTCGGCCCGCCCCCCCCAGGGGGCCCCGCGGCCCCGGGCCAGGCGGTCCCCG
>JAFACJ010000708.1 GCA_023425615.1 Actinomycetes bacterium | reverse complement strand
CGCGCAGCGCGACGGCCACCGCGACCGGGTCGATCGCGTCGGCGTGCGCGGCGCGCCGTTCGGCGGCGGCGATCGCCTGGGTCTCGGCCTCACGCCGGACGAGTTGCGCCTGGCGCCGCCGCTCCAGCGTGGCCTCGGCCGCGGGCCCCTCCTCGCGGGCGAGCCGGGTCAGCTCCCGCAGGGTGGCGGGGACGCCGCCTTCCAGATAGTGGTCGGCGAAGAGCACCTGGTAGACGATGTGCGGGCGCTGCGGCACCTCGTCGATGACCACGATCTCGGCCTTGGCGGGCCTGCGGCTCGGCGGGTAGAACGGCGCCCGGCAGTTGACCAGCAGGATGAGGTCGGCCGTGTCCATGAACGGGCCGATGTCGCTCCCGGCATGCAGCACGTGGGTGCGCGGGAAGTTCGCGCACACCGCCGAGCCCGGTTCGACCACCGGGATCCGGAGCGCCTCGGCGAAGGCGACGAGCGCCTCCATGCCGCCGGCCTCGCGGCCGGTCGTCTCGGTGACGATGACCGGGTTCTCGGCCCGCGCGACAAGGTCGAGGACCGCGCGGATCTCCTCGGGCGCGCTGACCGTGGAGCCCTTGGGCGCGACCGGCTTGATCTCGCCCTCCTCCCACGGCTCCAGGAGGATCTCCAGCGGGATGTTGAGATAGGCGGGCCCGGCCGGAGCCCGCTCGGCGAGTTCGGCCGAGCGGGTCACCATGTTCACCAGGGTCGAGACGCTGCCCACCTGGTTCGCCCACTTCACGAACGGCTGTGCCATCTGGTGGGGGCCGCCCACGACCGACAGGTTGCGGTACCACTGACCGCCCGGGTCGGGCCCGGGTCCATCACCGTAGGTGAGGGACTCCGACGAGGAGACGACCATCGGGACCCCGGCCAGGAGCGCGCCGTGCGCCGCGCACGCCCCCTGGAGGAGTCCTGGCCCCGCGTGCAGCAGGACGCCCTGCGCCCGTCGGGTGACGAGGCCGTAGCCGGTGGCCATGCCCACGGCGACGGTCTCGTGCGTCAGGTCGAGGTACTTCGGGCAGGGCAGCCCGTCGCGGTGCCGTCTGGCCAGCGACTCCCAGACCGGCGCCCATTCCGAGCCCGGCGAGGAGAAGATGTAGTCCGACCCGATCGCGTTGAACGCGGCGATGACGGCGTCCCCGCCGTCGGTGCGGTGTGTCATGGTCTTCTTCTCAGCTCTCCACGGGCCAGTCGAGCACCTCGCAGATGCCCTTGCCCATGATCCATTCCAGCTCCTCGGCGGTGAAGTCGAAGTGCTTGGTGAACTGCTCGATCGTGTCGGTGTAGGTGAGGCCGTGGCCGAGCAGGCGGGTGATGTCGGTGCCCCAGAAGCAGCGCTGCGGGCCCATCTTGTCGACCATCTCGCGCACGTACTTCTCGATGTTCAGGTTCGGGAAGGGCTGCGTGGAGTAGCCGGGGATGGCCGAGACCTTCACATAGATGTTCGGGTGCTCGTGCAGGTCGGCGGTCTCCTGCACCCAGTAGCCGATCGCGTCGTCGACGCAGCGGGCCATGATGCCCATGTGGTCGATGATGATCTTCAGTCCGGGGTGCCTGGCGGCGATCTGACCCAGTTCGCGCTTCCAGATCGGCGCGTGGACCATGGTGGGAATGCCCAGCTCCTCGGCGATCGGCCAGTACCAGTCGTTGGTCCCGTCGATCATCCAGTTGCGGTCCTGCGGCCGGTGGAAGGTGAGCCGCGTGCCCTTGATGTAGGGGTTCTGGGCGAAGTCCTTCAGCATGGCCGTGCCCTCGACCGGGTCGTCCTGCGGAACGCGGGCCATGATGCCGAAGCGGTCCGGGTGCGCCTCGCACGCCTCGAGGGAGTAGTCGATGCGGTTGCCCTCCCACGACGGAGGCAGGATCAGCACGCGGTTCACGCCGGCCTCGTCCATCAGCGCGAGGCACTCCTCGTAGCTGAAGGGGTCCTCGCGGTGGCCGTTGAGGCGGATCCGCTCACGGGCGCCCGGAACCCAGGGACGGTCAGGAGTCTCTTCCTTCCAAATGTGAACCTGGGAGTCAACGAGGAACATTTCGGCGTCCTTTCTTCGGGGGATTTCTTCCTGCCGGATGTGATGCCGGATGTGATGAACGTTAGAGGCCGGAACCGGCCGTAAGGAGTCCTCGGCGCGCAATCGCTTGTTGCACGCGACGACGCTTGGCCGTCAGCCGGCGCGCTTGCCCTCGATGACGTCCATGACGTATTCGGCGATCGCCATCGAGGACGTCGCCGCAGGTGAGGGCGCGTTGCGCACGGCGGTGACCCGGCCGAGCCGGTGGATGCGGAAGTCCTCTACGAGGGTGCCGTCACGGTCCAGCGCCTGGGCGCGCACACCCGAGCCGCCCGGGTGGACGTCCGCTGCGCCGATCTCCGGAACATAGGCGTGCGCGGCCTTCATAAAGGCTTTCCTGGAAAGCGAGCCGCGCATTTCCTTGATTCCCGTGCGCCAATGCCGCGCGGCCATCCGCCAGGTGCCGCCCCAGCGCGCCATGTCGATCAACGCGCGCGCGGACAGGTCGGAGAACCGGTAGCCCTCGCGGGCGAAGGCCAGCACCGCGTTGGGCCCGACGTCCACGGTGCCGTTCACGCGGCGGGTGAAGTGCACGCCGAGGAACGGATAGCGGGGGTCGGGGACGGGGTAGATGAGGCCGCGGATCAGGTCTGCCTTCTCCGGCTTGATGAGCATGTACTCGCCGCGGAACGGGATGATCCGCGGGCCCGGGTCATCGCCCGCCAGACCCGCCACGAGATCGGACTGGATGCCGGCGCAGATGACCAGCTCGTCCAGCTTGACCGACTGCGCGCCGGAGGCGACCTCGATCCCGCCGACCACCTCGGTGATCCCGGTGACCGGGAACGACAGCCGGATCTCCCCGCCCGCCGCGGCGATGTCGTCCGCGAACGCCTCGGTGATCGCGGTGTAGTCGGTGATCGCGGTGTGCGGCGAGTGCAGCGCCGCCAGGCCGGTGCAGTGCGGCTCGATCTCGCGGATCTCCTCGGGACCGACCCGCCGCAGCCCCGGCACGTAGTTCTCGCCCGCCCGCTCGGCCAGGGCGTCCATCCGGGCGACGTCCTGCGGGGTGACCGCCACGACGAGCTTGCCGCACTCGTCGTAGGGCAGCTCCTTCTCCCGGCAGTACTCGCGGATCATCTCCTTGCCGCGCGTGCACAGCTCGGCCTTGAGGCTGCCGGGCGTGTAGTAGATGCCCGCGTGGACGACGCCGGAGTTGTGGCCGGTCTGGTGGACCGCCACCCGGTCCTCCTTCTCGAACACCACCACGCGGGTGCCGGGCCTGCGGCGGGTGATCTCCCTGCCGATGGCCAGGCCGACGATCCCGGCGCCGACGATGCCGACCGTCCTGTCAGCCATGGTGGATCGCAAACGTCTTGACGCGGGTGTAGAAGCGCAGCGCCTCGGCGCCCTGCTCCTTGAAGGGCGAGCCGGAGTCGCGGAACCCGCCGAACGGGTGGTGCACGTCCCAGCCGGAGGTGGTGGTGTTGACCGCGACCTGCCCCGCCTCGACGGCGTCGATGAACCGGTGGGCGGCGCCGAGGTCACGGGTGAAGACCGCCGCGGCGAGCCCGTACACCGAGTCGTTGACCTCGGCGACCGCCTGGTCGAACCCGGCGACCGGCCGGACGGCGAGGACGGGCCCGAAGACCTCCTCGCGCCACACGTCCATCTCGGGGGTGATCCCGGTGAGGATCGTCGGGGCGACATAGCAGCCGTGGGCGTAGACCTCGCCCTCGGGGGCGCCGCCGCCGAGGACGACCTCGGCTCCCTGCTCGACCGCGGTCTGGATGTCCTTCAGCACGCTCGCCCGGTGGGAGGCGCTGACCAGCGGCCCGACCTTCGTCCGCGCGTCATGTCCCGGCCCTACGGGCAGCGCGGCGACCTTCTCGCGCAGCAGCTCCACGAACCGGTCGTAGACGGAGTCCGCGACGAGGACACGGCTGGTGGCGGTGCACCGCTGGCCCGTCTGCCCGAACGAGGCCGCGGCCACGGCGGTGGCGGCGGCGTCCAGGTCGGCGTCTGCGAGGACCACGGAGGCATTCTTGCCGCCCAGTTCGCCCTGGAAACGCACATTGCGCTCGGCGAACCGCACCCGCAGCCCCTCACCGACGGAGTTCCCGCCCGTGAACGTCACCGCGGCGATCCGCGGGTCCGACAGCAGCGTCTCGGAGATCTCCGACGTCCGTCCCGTGACGACGTTCAGCACCCCGGCCGGCAGCCCCGCGTCGTGCAGGGCGCGGGCCAGGTGCAGCGCTGACAGCGGCGTCTCGGTCGCCGGCTTGATCACCGCGGCGTTCCCCGCCGCCAGGGCGGGCGCGAGCTTGCGGGCCGGAGTCAGCAGCGGATCGTTCCACGGGGTGATCGCCAGCACCACGCCGAGGGGCTCACGCTGGAACCCCGCCTTGGTGCCGGGCCGCACATCGTGCAGCAGCGCCCCGTACCCCTCACGGGCGACACCCGCGTAGTACTCCAGGAAATCGGCGGCCTTGAGCGCCTCCCCCGTCGCCTCGGCCAGGGTCTTGCCGTTCTCGGCGCTCACCTCGACCGCCACGTCGGCGGCCCGCTCCCGCAGCAGCGCCGCCGCCCCGAAGAGGATCCTGGCGCGCTCGAACGGCGACGTGCCGCGCCAGACCGCGAACCCCTGCTCGGCCTCGTCATAGACGTTCCGCACGGCCTCGACGCTCAGGGCCGGCACACGGGCGATCGGTTCGCGGACGTCGGTGGGGTCGAAGACGTCGACCCACGTCTCGGCGCCCACCCAGCGTCCTCCCGCGAGGGTCTCCGTCTGCTGCACAGGCATGGAGTCGCTCCTTCGATACTGGTGAGAGATGCCCACGATAGGTAGCGAGCACGCCGCCGACCACGGTCCTGACGGCATGCAATGCTTGCGTTCTCCGCACCCTGAAGGCATGGCGGGACATGGTGGAATTCGCTCTGCCACCTGCGAGAACACCCACGAGGAGGAAACCATGCCCTACGCCGTGATCGCCCACTACCAGTGCAGGCCGGAAGACGTGGAACTCGTCCGCGACGCCCTCCTGAAAATGCGCGAACACACCCTCCAGGAGCCCGCGAACCTGTTCTACATCGTCCACTCCGACCCGGAGGACCCCACCTCCTTCACACTTTACGAGCAGTACACCGACCAGTCCGGTTTCGAAGCCCACGCCCAGACCCCGCATTTCACCGAACACATCGTGGAGAAGGTCCGCCCCCGCCTCCTGAACCGCACGGTGACCTTCCTCGACGTACTGTGACCACCCCGGCACGGAAACGCACCGTCGAAGACGCGCTCCTCGACGGTGGCGAGCAGCTCGAAGTCGAAGTCACGGAAGACGACCATGAGCCAGAACTACCACCGAACGGTGACAGTCTGGGCAGCTACCGACCGTCCCGACGGCCTGGCCATGGCAGTCACTTCAAGGACTGGATTGCTGTGTCACTTTTGTCAGATTCACTCCCATGCAAAACATGGTGGACCCGGCTTGGCACCCCTTGAAGAATGATCTTCGACTGCGGTTCACCGCACCGAACGGACCACCGGATCCGGGGATATGAGAATCGTTCAAGTGCGGGAAGACGGGGATCAACAGAGCTCAGTAACCTCTGGCCATGGAGTTCTGTGATCTGTCGCAGGCGATACAGGCGATCATGAAAGAGCACCGCTGGAGCCAGCAACAGCTGGGTGCGGCCCTGGGACGTACGCAGTCCTGGGCTTCCCTGGTGGCCAGTGGGAAGAATGATGTTGGGATCGGCCGCCTTTCTCGGATACTGGGGAGCGTAGGCTACGAACTGGTCATAAGACGCAAACCGGACGAGGCTGAAGTGAAACGACGCGCGTTCCTCGCCAATGTGGCGACCGTGACCCTCGTGCCCAGTGCCGACGGTAACCCTTACCGCGATCCCGATTATGTGAGCCTGCTCTCCGACAGGGTCGACAAGTCCATCTATTCCTTCGGTGGCCTTGCCACCGTTCAGGATGCCACCAGGCACCTTCGGCGAGCCCAGAAATCTACCACGGGAACCAAGGACACTCGGCTTCTCAGTGCGGCGTCATCACTGGCCCGGAACGTTTCAGTTGCCCACTATGACGCCCGCCTTCTCCCACAGGCCCAGGAATCGGGAAAGCTGGCGGTCGCCTTCGCCCGAGCCGCCGGAGACCACGCTGGGCAGGCCAGAGCGCTCAACGAGCTTTCGATGATCTACAGCTATGAAGGCGACGGGCAGCGCGGGGAGCGGTACGCACGCCAGGCCCTGACCACCCCGGAGATCTCCCCCGATCAGGAATCGCGCGCCTATATGAGACTCGGCAGAGCCCTCGGTCTGCTCAATGAAAGGCGCCACGCCTCCACGGCCTTGGACAAGGCACGAGAAGTCGGCGATGACATCCCCGACTTCCAGCGAGCGAACATGATCGGCGGCATAGGAGTCGCCCTCTACGAGCAAAGCGACTGGGAGTCCGCACAAGACGTACTCCACGAGGCCGTGACCCTCATCTCTCCCCATTCGCCTCTGCTGGGCGCCAACTACATGGCCCGCCAAGTCCAGGCAGCCCTGAAGGCGTCCGAGCCGACCCAGGCCGCGGAACTCATGAAGCCCCTGGGACGCATCGCCCCCCTGATCGCCTCGGTACGCCTCGACGGCTACCTGTCGGAGATCATGACCCTCTCCACCCCCTGGAAGGACGTCCCCGAGATCAGGAGCATGCGCGAGCAACTCAGCACCCTGCTGGTGTAGCCGACCTCGGCGGCCTGATCACGGCCAGGTAAGGCTAGGTCCGGCAGACGTACCCGTGGGTCTCCAAGCCCTCCGACAGGTAGAGGGATTCGGCTGCGCTTCCTCGGGATGCCTGAAGGACCTTCGCGTCGGATCCGTTGGATCTTCCCCAGGCCATGGACGCGCGCCATAGGCGTCGGCCGTGTCCTTGGCCGCGGTAGGAGGGATGGACGGCGAAGTAGGCGGGTTGCTGGAGCGTGCGCCGGTCCGGGCCGTCGACCACGGAGAGCGGGCCTACGGCGCCGACGATGCGGTCGTCGGCCACGGCGACGAGTGTCGGGCCGTCCTGGTGCCCCGCCTTCATGCGCTGGTAGAGGTGCTGGAAGCCCTCCGGGCCGATCTCGGCGGCGAACGCGCCGAAGCCGTCGGCGGCCTCGCAGTCCGCGAGGGGCTGAACACCGTCCACGGGACCGTCGTCGGCCTCGGTGAACCTCTTCACCATCACCCGGCCGTGCGCCCGGTCTGGGCGATCGGAGAACCAGATGATCCGATGGCCGGACGCCGCGCCGTGCTCCCGCGCCAGCCGTTCGCCCAGGGGGCTCAGCTCCGCCGGATCCGGGTCCGTGGCTGCGTAGTGGTAGAGCTTCACCAGGCCGCCTCCTCGTGTCGTCAGCGCCGGAACCAGCGTCTCGGCGGATGTGTGCATGACTTGGTCCACGAGGACCCGCTCGTCCTTCCTCGCGGTCCAGCGCCGGTCCTTGTCGAAGGGCAGGAACTCACCGGTGCCGGCGACGTCCAAGACTGCGTTGAACAGATCCGCTGTGATCGCTTCGGGCGGCATGGGGCCGAGGGCGGGAACATAGGGGGCGCGCATCACCGGCCGAAGCCAGTCCCAGCGAAATCGCATGTCCCGCAGGGTATCCATGGCCCCATGCGAGAGGGCCCGGATCTCCGAAGCGATCCGGGGCCCGGTTGCGGTCAGCGGGGTCAGAACGGGTTGTCGTCACCTGCGGCGCAGGAGCACAAATTGCCTTCCGACAGCACGTCGATGTCGGCGATCACCGTCACGGTGGGCGGTTCGATCGCCAGCGTGACGTCCGACGGGGACACGGTCGGGGTCTCGGTGGTCATTCGGGGGTCCTCTCCTTCTCGCGGTGCTGGCAATAGGTGGCCAAGGGAGCCTTGGCCTTGCGGTAGAGCTGCACGAGCGGCATACAGGTGCCGCAGGTTCCCTGGAGGCTGCAGCCAGTGCAGCCGCCTTGGCGCAGCAGCAGGGAGTCGGCGATCGTGCCCAAGCCACGTAGGCCCTCGACGCCTTCGGTGAGCAAGTCGATGTTCGGGTCACGTCCGACTTTGCAGATGGACGCCTGTCCGAACGGGTTGACATGGAAGAACGTATGCCCGGCATTGCAGCCGGTGAACGGTCTCCGCTTCCGCAGGTGAGACGCGGACTGGGTCGGGAGCGTCTCGTCTCCGCCGTAGATGGTCGGCACCATGTTCGTGTACTCGTCCATCGATGCGCCGATCCGCTCGGCGAGGGCGCGCATCTGCGGAACCTCATGCGCGTTGTGCCGGGTGACGATCATCGACAGGGCCAGCGGCAGACCGGCCTCGTGGGCGGCGTTCAAGCCCTTCATGAAAAGCCGGTAGGCACCCTTACGCCGGGTCAGCCCATCGTAGGAGGCCTCCGTCGCGCCGTAGACGCTGAGGGTTATCCGGTCGGGCGGACGTCCGGTCAGAAGCTCAAGGATCCTCGGCAGGAACAGGCGGGAGCCGTTGGAGAGGATCGTGAGCATCATGCCCTGGTCGAACGCGGCTTCATAGGTCTCAGTGAAAAGCCGGTCCACCATCGGCTCCCCGCCAGTGATCTGAAGCCACAGCACTCCGGCATCGCGCAGAACGTCCAGCAGCCGGAGCCGGTCGGCCAGCTCCAAGCCGACGAAGTCCTTGATCCCCAGATAGCAGTGTTCGCAGTCGTAGTTGCAGCCCAGGTTGAACTCCCACGATGCTCGCCCGTACCCCAGACCGGAATCGGCACGGACCAGCACCGAAGGCGCGATCGGTCTGCCGTCGAGCTCGATACCCCACGCCTGGCGTGCCGCGTCGACCAGCCAGTGCGGGCAAGGGGCGTCGTCGGGAGCAGCGGAGATCTCGCGGTACCGGAAGGCGGGCATGGTCACGCCTTCCTTACGGCCGGGTCTCACCATGATGTGGCGCCCCATGTAGGGGCTGATGATCAGCTCATGCGCGGGTTCCTCCATGGGTGACACGGTAGGAGCGGGGAGAAAGCCACGCCCAGGATGTTTACCGATATTGCAGAGCAATCATCGATTCGGTGATGAGCTTCCGCGCGTCGGCGCCATAGACGGCTTGCTCTTGGAGCACCTTGAAAGCCTTCTCGAACAGCGCGATCTCACGTGGCTGGGTGACTTTGATACCGGCCGAGGTCGTCTCTACTTTGACGAGTCGGTCATCGAAGATCCAGAACCCCTCCCCCGGCCAGAGCATCCGGACGATTCCGGTGGGGATGATGCCCAGCGAGATCCGCGGCAGGGTCGAGACCGCCAGCAGCCGATCGAGTTGGCCGAGCATCACGTCCGTGTTTCCGAAGACGGTCGTCAGAGTGCGTTCCTCGATGACGAATGCGAAGCGCCGATCACCCCGGTAGAGATAGCGCTGCTTCTCCATCCGGGCTTCCACCGCCTCTTCGAAGTCGGTCGCCGTGCCGTAGAACGAAGATGCGATCTTCAGAATCTCCGAGCAGTAGTGGGCGGTCTGAAGGATCCCGGGAATGACGTCCGACTCATAGACGCGGAATCGCCGTGTGTCCTCATACAGTGGAAACGCCTTCTCCTGAAGACGCTTCAGCCCGCCCCGCAACTGGCGCTGCCACTCGACCCACATGCCCTCGATGCCGCGCAACGTGGCGATCAGATCCGCGACCTGATCGGAGGCGCCGCAGGCTTGGCAGATCGCCCTGATGTCCTCCTCGGTCGGCGACTGCCGCCCGTTCTCGATCCGCGAGATCTTCGTGAAGTGGATGCCTGTCATGGATGCGAGCGCCCGCGCCGTCAGGGGCGGGTGCACGTCCTTGCGGATATCTCTGAGGCGGGCTCCGAACTCCTGACGGGCCCGCTCGACCTGGCTGGACACTCTCGATCAGTCGGGCCTGTACTCGTGGTCGGGGATACCGAGCGTCCAGACGGCCTCGAAAGCCGTCTTGCACAGGCGAACGACGTCCGGCTCGGTCCAAAGTTGCCGCTCCACGACCTGCCCGTCCCCCGCGAACACCGAGAAGACCGCCACCTCTTCATCAAACAGCCAGAAGTCGTTCCCCGGCAGTGCGATGCCCGAGACCAGGCGGCGCGGAACCCACACGATCTCCTCGCCTGCCTCGGTGAACAGGTGCGAGTCCGACAGGACCCAGCGCTGGTAGTCGGTGACCGGCTCGGAAACGATCCGAGCGCGCCGCATCAGCTTGCCCGCCCTCCGCACCTCGCGGACGGTGGCGAACCAGGGCTGAAGCCATTCGAGATCATCGCGTTCACCGGCCTCCCACTTCGCCAGGTGCGGACGCTCCACCTGGGTTCCGTAGGTGTCCCGCATCTCCAAGTGCAGCGCTTCACGGCGGAAAGTCCGAAAGAACTCCCGCCGCGCCTCACTCGTGATCAGTTCCAAGGTCTACCCTTCGCTGAGCAGAGCCCTCAGCGCCGCTTTCGGGACCTCTACGCAGTCTTCGTGGCCGGGGATCTCCATCTGGCCCCTGGCCTCTTCGCCGGTCACCCTCCGACCCTGGACGATGTAGTTGCCCCCCTCCGTCACATGGACGATGGGCGGCTTCCAACTCGTCACCGTACCGGGGACACCGTCGTTGATCAGGTGAACGAACAGTCCCGGCGGAACCTCCACGACCGTCTCCTCTCCGGAGACCTCCAGCTTGGTCAGCATCTCCGTGTCGGTGACGATCCAGCCCTGCACGATGTAGGTGTCTTCGTCGGTCGCGTACAGCGTCGGGGACTCATCCGGCTTGGAATCCTTGCCCAAGAACGTGAGGAGCACGAGCGCACCTATCCTCAAGGTTGACGGATGTTTCAGCTCCGACCATCCGTCGCGGCCCCCAGTCCGTCAAGGACCTGTTCGGCATCAGCGCAGTTTCGGCGGCCCACCACGCGTGCCTCCGGAGGGAGAGGACCGGTGAGAGGAGCGGCATGCTCCTTCACCGATGATGCACGGTCAGCTCCCGAATCGGCGGGTCCGCCGCCATCTTCTCCGCGAGCGCCAGCAGATCAGGCTGATGGTTCAGCCGTAGATATCCCTGAGGAGGATGGAAGCCACCCAGCTCTTCACGCAGATCCGCGATCGGCAGGCCGGCGTACTCGCGAACCGCCAGGATCGGAATCGCGAACGCCTCCTCCAGGCCCCTGACATAGTCGAGCACGCTGGCGCCGTTGCCCTCCCTCGTCCGCTCAGCGATCTCCGCGATCCGCTCGGGAACATCGACCACCGCCGGACCGAGATCGATCACCGCGGCCAACCGGGAGACCGGTGCGTTCAGGTAGACGAACCAGCGAACCGGCGTCCCCTTGAGGAACCGCTTCCGGAATTCATGGATCTTCTCACCCCGCCAGATCAGCTCGTAGTACTCCGCGTGCAGCGCCATCAGCACAGGCTCAGCCGTCGGCTCCGCGGCGGCGAACAGACCTTCCTGCACTGGACCATCGGTATCCCCGAGACCCCTCATGCGCAGCATCCTGCCCGCTCGCTTCCCCCCACGCGGACATTCGACCAGAGCGGCATAGCCGATCCAGTCGCCTCTTACGCTATTTCCCCGCAGGCTCGCCCTTATTTTCAAAATCACTTCTTATTACCACATGGTCGAGTAAAGCTCTACCGGGGTTGCCATGGTGAGATTGTGGTGACAGATCGGCATGGCCGTGGACGGTCGGGCCGAGGCGAGGAACAAGGTCGGGGGAGAAAATGGGTGTTCGCGAGTCTGAGCAGTTGTGGGAGCGCGTTGACGCCCTGCAGAAGCAGGTCGCGGATCTGAAGGATGCCGTGGGACAGGCGCGCGAGGAGAACAGCGAGCAGGTCAGAGCGCGTATCCAGCAAATCAAGGAAGATATCGCCACTCGCCGGGAGTCGACCCGCGAAAAGACCGAGAAAGTCACCGAGCGGGCACAGAGCCAATGGCAGTCGGTGAAGGACGACGTCACGGAGAAAATGCACGACCTGCAGGAACGCATCAACCGCAAGCGCGACGAGCTTGATATCAAGATGGCAGAAAAAACGCCAAGGTCGCGGAGGAGGACGCCATCGGTGCGGTGGATTTCGCTTGGTGGACGGTCGAGCAGGCCGAGCTGGCCATCCTTGATGCGATAGACGCCCGCGTCTGGGCTGACGAAAGGGCGGCGTCCCGGACGAGCTGACCCGGTCGACCCGCCCTGGCCCCCTGCCGGTCAGGAGCGTCGTCGATGGGAGATGCCTTGACGCCGTGGCATCTCCGTCGTCTCCACCCCCCGGTTCGAGGAGCATCGTGTGTTCCTCGGTGGCTGCCCGGACGACCACGCCCTCTTCACCTTCGCCTACGACACCGTCCGTGGAGGGTGGAACATCGACTTCGGCGGTCTCTGTGTGGCGCGGACCGACAGCGCCGTCGTGAGTCTCGACCGCTGTACGTGGGGCGCCACCGCCGACCAGTACTGGTGGAGGCCGGCTCGCCCCGTGTGATGGCACGGCCGGTCCTGATCTTGTCCTGCCCCCGCGGGACCGGTGTCCCGGCCGGGTGTCGCAGCCGGGACAAAGTCCCCTGCCGGGTGTGCCGGGCCGCGGAATAGGTTCTGGCTCGCCGGGGCAGAGTCGCCGCCGGCCCGTCCCCCGAGAGGACCGCCTTGGTTTCACGATCCATCCCTCGCACAGCCCTCAACCGCGCGGCCTCGCGCCTTCTGGCGGTCGCGGTGCTCGCCCTGGCCGCATGCCTCGGCCCCGCCGCCTCCGCCTCCGCCCAAGGCCCCGTCTACATCCCCGTACCCACCGACCCCATGCCGATCAGAAGCATCGTCAACGGGAAATGCCTTGAGGCGATCCCCCTCCTCGGCAACTCCTACTTCTACGCCGCCGACTGCACCGGCGAAACGTCACAGG
>JAFACJ010000702.1 GCA_023425615.1 Actinomycetes bacterium | reverse complement strand
CGACCCAAAGCACAAAGGCCCAACCTGCATCACCGGGGGCTCCCGCAACTACGGTTTCACCACAGTCATGCCGGTCCGTACATCCTCAGCGCCGCGCCTTGCTCGGTCTCGGCGAGGCCGAGGCCGCGGGGGCGGCGGGCAGGGTGTAGACGTGCCTCGGCGTCGCGATGCGGGTGATCGCGCGCGCGAACAGGGTGCTCACGTCGTGTCCCTCGTAGCCGATGTCGGTGTTGGCCAGGACGACCAGGGTGGCCCGTTGGGACGGCAGGTGGACGGCGACGGTCTGGTAGCCCGGCAGCGAGCCGTTGTGCCCGAGCCAGCCGTGGTCGTCGAAGACGCCGAGGCCGTAGCTCAGCCCGTGGGAGGCGCGGGAGGGGTTCTTCATCCGCTCGGCCCGGGTGGCGGGTGCCAGGAGCGAGCCGTTCGCCAGGGTCGGCGCCCACACGCGCAGGTCCTCCAGGGTGGAGACCATGGCTCCGGCCGCCCAGCCCCACGAGGTGTTCCAGCCGGTGGCGTCGACGGTCTCCCCGCCGGCGGTCTGCTGGGTGTAGCCGTGCGCGTGCGGTCTGGGGAACCGCGCGCCCCGGGGGAAGACCGTCCGTTTCAGGCCGGCGGGGACCAGCACCTCCCGGCGGATGAACTCGCCGAGCGGCTCGCCGCTGATCTTCTCGATCACGAGGCCCAGCAGGATGGTGTTGGTGTTGCTGTACTCGAACTTCTGCCCCGGCTGGAAGGATGGTGGGTGCGCGAAGGAGTAGTCGAGCAGTTCGCGTGGGGTGAACGAGCGCTTCGGGTCGGCGGCGAGCGCCTTCATGAACCCCGGGTCGGAGGTGTAGGGGTAGAGCCCGCTGCGCATCCCCGCGAGCTGCCGCAGCGTGATCCGGTCACCGCCGGGGACGTCCGGGACGTACCGGGAGACCGGGTCGTCCAGGCCGACCTCGCCCTTGTCCACCAGGCGCAGGAGCGCGGTGACCGTGAAGGTCTTCGTCTCGCTGCCGATCCGCATGTACAGCCGCGGCGACATCGAGGACTTGGCCTCCTGGTCGGCGACCCCGAAGGCGCGCACGTAGCCG
Source organism: Actinomycetes bacterium (assembly GCA_023425615.1). Lineage (GTDB taxonomy): Bacteria > Actinomycetota > Actinomycetes > Streptosporangiales > Streptosporangiaceae > Actinocorallia. Next base: position 1,433 of record JAFACJ010000702.1, on the reverse strand, counting down.
CGGTCGCCCATCCACAGGCCGACGATGACGCCGGGGACGCTCGCCTCCAGCATCACCTTCTTGACCGCCTTGTCGAGCCTCCTGGTCGTCGCCGACGACAGGGGGTCCCGTGCGGTGGGGGAGGGTGAGACGGCCGCGATCCCGGCCTGCTGCGCCGTCGGCGCGCCTCCGCAGGCCGGGATCGCCAGCAGTCCCGCCACGCCGAGCGCCGCGCGGAGACGCCGATGCCTTGACGCACGGGCCATGGCGCACTGCCTTTCCCCCGATGGACAGAGCACGACTTGGTCGTCCTTCTGCGGATTACCCGGAGGAAAGCAATAACTATCCCTAATGTCGCTTTTCTTTAGCGATGTCACTCGGTTCCGCGCATCCGCGGGACGGCCCGTCCTCGTCGATTCTCCGGGTGTCGCGCAGTTCCATATAGGGCTCCACGTCCGCCGGCAGCCCCGTGGTGATGGCGCGGCTGCGCTCCAGTTCGGCGTTCAGCTCGGCGCCGAGCAGGATCGCGACGTTCGTGAGCCACAGCCAGACGAGGAAGACGATGATCCCCGCGAGACTGCCGTACGTCTTGTTGTAGGAGGCGAAGTTCGCCACGTAGAAGGCGAACCCCGCCGAGACGATCAGCCACAGGACCAGCGCCAGCACCCCGCCGGGGGTCACCCACCTGAAGCCCTGCCTGGCGTTCGGCGACGCCCAGTAGAGCAGGGCGACCAGGAAGCTGACGATCAGCAGCAGCACCGGCCACTTGGCGATGTCGAACGCGGTGACCGCGGTCGGGCCCAGGCCGATCAGGTCACCGGCCCGCCGTGCCAGCGGCCCGGAGACCACCACCGCGAGCACCGACACCGACAGGAGCGACAGGGTGACCAGCGTGATCGCGATCCGGATCGGCAGCGTCTTCCAGATCGGCCGTCCTTCGGGCACGTCGTAGACGACGTTGGAGGCGCGCATGAACGCCGCCACGTACCCGGACGCCGACCAGATCGCCAGCGCGAGGCCGACGAGGGCGACGACGCCCGCGCCCCGCCGGCTGCGCTGCAACTCGGTGAGGGAGTCGACGAGGATCTGCTTGACCGGTCCCGGCGCCAGGCCGCCCACGTTCCGGATCAGCTCGTCGGTGGCCGACGCGCCGCCGAGGCCGACCAGGGAGACGACCACCAGCATCGCCGGGAAGATCGACAGCACTCCGTAGTAGGTGAGGGCCGCGGCCCAGTCGCCGAGGCCGTCGCGCTTGAACTCGGCGAACGTGCGCCGCGCCGCTCTCCGCCAGGACGACGCCGGCAACTCGGCCGGGCCCTTGGGAGCCTCCTGGCCCTCGGGAACCTCGGGAACCTCCTGATACCGCTCGGGCTCCTCCTGCATGATCATGTTCCTCGTGCCGGTCAGCTCCCCGCGGGCACGCGCCGCGCCGCCCGGCGCAGGATCACCAGGAC
>JAFACJ010000067.1 GCA_023425615.1 Actinomycetes bacterium | reverse complement strand
ACGCCGGACGCCACCTCGGCCCCGGCACGGCCCGCGGGCCCCGGCGGCCCGCCCCGCAGCGGGCCCGGCGCCTGGATGTCGGGGCCCTCGCTGGAGAAGTCGGCAGACTTCAAGAACTCCGCACGGCGGCTGCTGCGCATGCTGCGGCCGGAACGGGCGCTGATCGCCACCGGGCTGACGCTGACCGCGGTCAGCGTCGCGCTCAGCGTCGCCGGACCCAAGATCCTCGGTGAGGCCACCGACCTCATCTTCACCGGCGCCATCTCCGCCAAGCTCCCCGCGGGCTCCGACAAGGCCGAGATCGTCGCCGGGCTGCGCGAGCGCGGCGATGACACCTTCGCCGACATGGTCTCCTCGATGGACATCACCCCCGGGCACGGCATCGACTTCGGCGCCGTCGGCAGGGTGCTGCTCATCGTCCTCGCCATCTACCTGGTGGCGAGCCTGCTGTCGGTGTTCCAGGGCCGGGTGACCGCCACGGTCGTGCAGCGGTCGATGTACCGGCTGCGCGAGGAGGTGCAGGCCAAGCTCTCCCGGCTGCCGCTCAGCTACTTCGACGGGCAGCAGCGCGGCGAGGTGCTCAGCCGTGTCACCAACGACATCGACAACCTGTCGCAGAGCATGCAGCAGACCCTCAGCATGATGGTCACCTCGCTGCTCAGCATCGTCGGCGTACTGGCGATGATGCTCTGGATCTCGCCGCTGCTGGCGCTGATCGCGCTGGTGTCGGTGCCGTTGTCGATGCTGGTCGCCGCCAAGATCGGGGGGCGGTCCAAGCCGCAGTTCATCCAGCAGTGGGCCAGCACCGGCAAGCTCAACGCCCACATCGAGGAGATGTACACCGGGCACACGCTGGTGGCGGTCTTCGGGCGCAAGGAGGAGGCGGCCAGGACGTTCGTCGAGCAGAACGACAAGCTCTACCAGGCGTCGTTCAAGTCCCAGTTCATCTCCGGCCTGATCCAGCCCTCGATGCTGTTCATCGGCAACCTCAACTATGTGCTGGTCGCGGTGATCGGCGGGCTGCGGGTCGCCTCCGGGTCGCTGTCGCTGGGCGACGTGCAGGCGTTCATCCAGTACTCGCGGCAGTTCACCCAGCCGCTCACCCAGGTGGCGAGCATGGCCAACCTGCTGCAGTCCGGCGTCGCCTCCGCCGAGCGGGTCTTCGCCCTGCTGGACGCCGAGGAGCAGCGCCCCGACCCGGCCGTGCCCGCGGTGCCCGAGCGCACCGAAGGACGGGTGGTCTTCGAGCACGTCAACTTCTCCTACAAGGAGGACGAGCCGCTCATCGAGGACCTGTCCCTGGCCGTCGAACCGGGCCAGACCGTCGCGATCGTCGGCCCGACCGGCGCCGGCAAGACGACGCTGGTGAACCTGCTGATGCGCTTCTATGAGCTGAACGGCGGCCGCATCACCCTGGACGGCGTGGACATCGCGGAGATGAGCCGCGCCGACCTGCGCTCGCGCACCGGCATGGTGCTGCAGGACGCGTGGCTCTTCGGCGGCACCATCGCCGAGAACATCGTCTACGGCAACGCCGACGCCACCCGCGAGCAGGTCATCGAGGCGGCGAAGGCCACCCAGGTCGACCACTTCGTGCGCACCCTCCCCGACGGCTACGACACCGTCCTCGACGACGAGGGCGGCACGGTCAGCGCGGGCGAGAAGCAGCTCATCACCATCGCCCGCGCCTTCCTCGCCGAACCGTCGATCCTCATCCTCGACGAGGCCACCAGCTCGGTCGACACCCGCACGGAGGTGCTCATCCAGCGCGCGATGCGCAACCTCCGCCAGGGCCGCACCAGCTTCGTCATCGCCCACCGGCTGTCCACCATCCGCGACGCCGACCTCATCCTCGTCATGGAGCACGGGTCCATCGTGGAGCAGGGCACGCACGAGGACCTGGTCGAGGCCGGAGGCGCCTACCAGCGCCTGTACGCCGCCCAGTTCGCCGAGGCGATCACCGCCTGAGCCCCGCCGCGGAAGGCCGGGTCCCCCCGCGGGGCCCGGCCTTCGTCGTTCGGCTGTACGGGGCCGGGAGCGGGTGAGATATTTCGTCTTGGATCACTCCGAACCCGGCGGGGAGCCGCGATGACTCTGCAGAACGGGACGCTTCTCGCCGACCGCTACCGGCTGGAGGAGCTGCTCGGGAACGGGGCGATGGGCCAGGTGTGGCGGGCCTCGGACCTGCGGCTCGACCGCGAGGTCGCGGTGAAGGTGGTGCTCACCGGCTCCGGCGGCGTCCCCGACCCGCGGCTGCTGGCCCGGCTGCAACGGGAGGCGAGGGCCGCCGCCAAACTCGACCATCCCGGGATCACCACGATCTTCGACAGCGGTGACGACCAGGGCCACCTGTTCATCGTGATGCAGTTCCTGCGCGGCTCGGACCTGGACCGGGAACTGCGGTCGCGGCCCGAGGGGATGCCGGTCGACGAGGCGATCGACCTGCTGGCGCAGACCGCCGAGGCGCTGGCCGCCGCGCACGCCCACGAGGTGGTGCACCGCGACATCAAACCCGCCAACCTCATGCTCCTGGCCGGGGGCCGGGTGAAGATCTGCGACTTCGGCATCGCCTGGTACTCGGGCGCCACCGCGCTGACCCGGGTCGGCGCCCCCATCGGCACCCCCGGCTACATGGCGCCCGAGCAGTGGCGCGACTCGCGGATCGACCACCGCGCCGACCTGTACGCGCTCGGCTGCCTCGGCTACGCGCTGCTCACCGGCAGGCCGCCGTTCCGCGGCGACACCTTCTTCCAGCTCATGAACCAGCACCTGAACACCGCGCCCCCGCCGTTGCGCTCGCTGCGCGCTGACGTCCCGGAACCCGCCGCCGACCTGCTGGCCGCCCTTCTCGCCAAGGACCCCGAGCAACGTCCCGCCGACGCCTCGGTCGTCGCCGCCGAACTGCGCGCGGCCCGCGCCACCTACCTGGCGCCCTCCTCCGCCCCCGGGACCGACCCGTCATCCGACGAGAACGCCACCGGGCTTCCGCTCCAGCGGACGGCACGGGGCCGCAACGCGACGCTCCGGGTGGAGATGTCGTTGGACGAGACCTGCCACGGCTCCGTACGGGAGCTGACCGTCGAGACCGCGTCCACCTGCTCCACCTGCGCGGGCACCGGCTCCTCCGACGGCCGCCCGCCCTCCGTCTGCCCCCGCTGCCACGGCCAGGGCGGCACCTCCTCCTGGTCGGCCTCCCGGCGGAAGTGCGAACTCTGCGACGGCTACGGCAATGTCATCCACCGCCCTTGCGGCGAATGCGGCGGTGAAGGCCGGACCCAGGTCCAACGGACGCTCAAGGTGAAGATCCCCGCGGGCGTCGAGCACGGCACCTACATCCAGCTGTCCGGCGAAGGCGAGGTCGGCCCGTGCGGCGGCGCACCCGGCGACCTCTTCCTCGAGATCGCCGAACTGGAGCACGAGACCTTCCGCCGGGAGGACGACGACCTGCACTGCACCGTGCGCCTCCCCCTGTCCCAGGCCGTGCTCGGCTCCAGGGCCACCCTCCACGACCTGACCGGGAACCCGGTGACCTTCAAGATCCCGCCCGGTATCCAGCCCACCCAGATGATCCGCCTCTCCGGCTACGGCGCCCATCACCTGAACGCCGGGGGACGCGGCGACCTCTACGTCCACATCCAGGTCGACATCCCCACCGATCTCAGCGCGGCGGAGACGACCTTCTTCCGCAACCTCGCCGCCCGGTACGGCGAGACGGCGCAGAGCAACACCGTCCTGCCGACCGGGCACCCCTACGCCCAGCACTGAGGGCGACCGGCGCCCGGCGCCGGCCATCAGGTTCCGGGGGTCTTGCGGGTGGTGACGTTCATCCTGTTCCAGGTGTTGACCGTGAAGATCAAGGCGATCAGCTGGGCCAGCTCCTTCTCCTCGAACTCCTCGGCCACCTCTTCCCACACCTCGTCGGAGACGCCCTCCGGCAGCCGGGTCATCGCCTCGGTGAGGGCGAGCGCCGCCCGCTCCCGCACCGTGTAGAGGCTCGACTCCTCCCAGGCGCTGAGCTGGTAGATCCGCTCCTCCGCCTCACCCGCCTTGCGGGCGTCGGAGGTGTGGTAGTCGATGCAGTACGCGCAGCGGTTGATCTGGGAGGCGCGGATCTGCACCAGCTCCACCAGCACCGGGTCGAGACCCTCGCGGGCCGCGGCGTCCAGGGCCAGAACCGCCTTGAAGACGCGAGGGGAGGTCCTGGCGAAGTCCATGCGCTGGGGAATCTGAAAAGTCGTCATGCCTCAACGTTAGAAGTGACAGTGGCCGGAAGTATGGTGCATTTTCGTGCCGAATTCATGTGTCACTTCCTCTCCGGACCCCGCCCGTCCGGACCCCGTGCGTCTGGACCCCGTGCGTCCGGACGCCGGGGCGGGTGCGGGCGGCGATCTGCATCTGGAGCTGACGGGGACCGGAAGCCTCCGCGCCCGGCTCATGCACGCCCTGCGGGAGGCCATCCGCTCGGGCCGGCTGGCGCCGGGCGCCAGGCTTCCCTCCTACCGGTCGCTCTCGGCGGATCTCGGCATCGCCCGCAACACCGTGGCCGAGGCGTACTCCGAACTGGTGGCCGAAGGGTGGCTGACCTCCCGCCAGGGCTCCGGCACCCGGGTCGCCCCGCGCGCCGCGCCGCCCCCGCCCGTCCAGCGCCCTTCGCCGCCCCGGCCCCGCCGCCCGGTCCACGACCTGGCGC